>JAUCEP010000002.1:3275000-3575000 GCA_030348875.1 Ureibacillus composti | reverse complement strand
AAGTAGTAGCGGAAGCTTTAAATAATGGCATGATTGCAAGAGCAATCGTTTATGAAGGTCAAGATACACTTGCATTCGCACCACCATTCTGTATCACAAAAGAAGAAGTAGAAAAAATGATTTCGATTGTTGATCAATCAATCAGCGCGGCTAAAAATAAAGCTTAATTGAGGATCCCCCCTTTAATTATAAATGTAAATGTTCGAACTAAACGTCAAAATCCTATTTATTTAGGGTTTTGGCGTTTTTTATGATGTTCAAAATAAACTCAATTTTTTGGGAATTTTTTTGTGATTTCATTACGTCATAGGTTTAAGGTTCTATGGACGAGGGTACGAAATTTTAGTGAATAATTCATAAGGCACAGTAGGTAAACATAATTATAGGAAGTTGGTATTGATAATTCTAATTGGTGGAGAGGATACATTTTGAAAAAAGTCTATTTCTTTTTTATGAGTCTGTTTTTATTTTTATTATTTGCAACGCAGGTATCTGCAGAAGGAGATTTAATTTCAGATCAGACACATATGTATTACGTCAATAGTTGGGATAGTAAAACTGGTATTTATAAAGAAAAACAGAATGGATCGGGAATTGAATTAATTCTCCCGCTTACCGTGGATGGTGATCATCATCTTGAACTATTAAAAGTGAAGGACGGCTGGGTTTTTTATAGTTATAAAAATTATCTAAACAAAAACCATGGAATTTATAAAGTTCAAATCAACGGTAAAAATAATACGCTAATTCAAAATTTAAATTATGATAGTTATCAAATGAAGATGGCAGGCAGTTGGATCTATTACTTAGAGAGCTCTAGTTCCAATGGATGTTCTTACAAGTTGAATCGCTTAAATTCTGTAAATTTAAAGCAAGAACAACTTCACAATTGCATCAACATGCCAATCTTTGAAATTGCAGATGGATATATATATTTGAATAATTTGGTAAAGGGAGAAATGGTGTTTACAAGATTAAATCTTGATGGCACGAAAAAGCATCAATATACAAACTTTAAATTTGATGGCCCGAAATTCGCTGTAGTCGGTGATTGGATTTATTCCCGTAAAGAAGAAGCCCCGAATAATGTCATTCGCGTCAATATGAAGCAAGGTAAACAACAAACTTTGACTTCACATACTGGACGCCCTAAATATAGTGCAGATGATATAAAAGTTTCTAATGGATACGTCTACTACACTATTTGGAATGATAAACTGCAAAGCTTCGAATTATATCGTACGAAGTTGGAAGGAACAGGGGATCAAAAGATCGGTCCAGCTTACAGAGATTTTTATATATCGAATAATAGAATATACTCATTTTCAAGTTTAAAGGAGCCACGTAAAATTTACGCCATTAATGGTTCGAAGGTGACTGTTGTTAATGCTAAAGGAAATTCTTCTACGGTAACTGTTAATGTAGAAAAAATCAATCTCACTCCAAAATACGGAAATCAATTGTATCCTGGCTTTGGCAAGGGACTTAATTTTACCGCTCATTTCGTGCTTGGAAAGAACAAGCGTATTTATTTGTTGGAGGATAATGGTACTTTAAAGAAAATTGATGGTCAATTGACGAATGTTCATCAATTTGCTGAGACGAGCGGATACGATCTGATTGTTTTAAAGTATGATGGAACTGTTTCGGAATGGGATGGTAATACAAAAAGTGGGAAAGGCGTATTAACTCCAGCAAAAGGTATAAAGACAAAGGTTGTTGATCTATCTGGATATTCGACGAATAAAATTGGATTGCTTGCGAATGGAAATGTTGTATCATTAGTCTTTCAATCTACGGCAAAATTGACTGAGAAAGATTTAGTTGTCCCAGGTTTGAAAGATATCGTACAAATTAGCGCTTCAGATGAATATTCTTTAGCCCTAAAGAAGGACGGAACCGTTTACGCATGGGGAAAAAATGAGTTTGGCCAGTTAGGCAATGGAAAGAAAAGTTACAATTACCAGGACCCTGCAAAAATTAGTGGATTAAAAGATATTGTACAAATTCATGCTGAAGAAACTTATGCGCTTGCTTTAAGGAAAGATGGAACTGTTTGGGCATGGGGGGAAAATGAACTTGGTCAACTTGGCAAGGCAGGGTCAACAAAGCCAATTATGCTCAAAGGTCTGTCAAAAATTGTGAAACTTTCTCCTGGAGAAACGAACTTTGCAATTGATAACAAAGGCGAAGTCTGGGCATGGGGAGCCAACCATTATGGCCAACTGGGGAATGGTAAACCAAATTATATTTGGAAGAGTGATGATGATCCAATGTTCAGATCAGTAGACACGTATTATTCAGCTTTACCAAATCCTACTCCAGTCAAGATAAAAGGAATTTCAAATGTTGAGGATATAGCTATTCGTAATCCGCATCAGGTAATCGCATTGACAAAAAATGGACAGATTTGGAAGTGGGGGAACCAAAGTAATACTTCCCTCAGCTATGATGGTTATGTAGATGAAGCAAAAAATGAGGAGATGCTTAAACAGCTGAAGCTACAATTAACGCCAAAGTTAGTTACTACGGTGAAATAGGTTGAACACTGATTTCAGTTCAATTCCGCTTAAAGACACATTTTCAACTCTTTGAGAATAAACTGCCCCCCAATTGTTAACATTCTAACAATTGGAGGTGCAGTTTTTCTATTTGAGTAGACATACTGATTAATTCAAATAAAAAAGGCTACCCTAATTAGAAATGAAATTCATCTTTTGGAGAAGTTCCGAAGACTATAAAATAGCAATTTCTATAACAGAAATGAAGGAGTTACTCGATGACAAACATTCCACTTATCGTTGATGGAGATTGGTTAGAAGCGCGTCTAAATGACAAAAACTTGCGCCTCATTGATGCTACAACCTTTTTAAAAATTCCAGAGGGTGAAGGTTACCCAGAGCTTTGGTCTGGTTTTGAAGCTTACCAAGAGGAGCATATTCCAGGTGCTGCTTACGCGGATTTATTAATGCATTTCACAAACCCTGAAGGAAAAGCTCCATTTACGATTGCAACACGCGAGCAATTTTTAAAGGCAGCTGAACCGCTAGGGATCACTAAGGATACGTATGTAGTCATTTACGATCGCGGCCCACTAGTCAATGTGGATATTTTAGCGTCCGACTGGTCAGCACGCTTGCGATGGCAGTTAAAATACGAAGGCTTTGACAATGTTGCAGTATTAGACGGGGGCTTTCGTAAATGGAAACTCGATGGACGCCCAACAGAGTCTGGTATTTCAACATATACTCCAGCCCCATTTCCAGGCAAGCGACGCGAGCATTTAATTGTCACAAAAGAAGAAGTGAAAGCGGCACTCGGAAATGAAAACATTATTTTAATCAACAGTCTTTCAGAAGCAGATTTCCGTGGCGAGACGACAACTTATCCTCGCCCTGGTCATATCCCAGGCAGTAAGCATGCATTTTTTGGGTCTCATTCAAATCCCAAGACACGACTGCTTTACGATGATGAAACATTACGCGCAACATTTGAAAAACTAGGTGCATTAGACCCGAATAAAAAAGTGATTACCTATTGCGGTGGTGGCATCGCTGCAACATGGAATGCTCTTTTATTAAACAAGTTAGGGCATGAAAACGTTGCTGTTTACGACGGTTCGATGAATGAATGGGCAAGTGACGAAAGCTGCCCATTAGTGACGCTTGTTTAGCAAATGATTTATAAAAATCTCCATATAAAAAGTAGCCAACAATAACTGTTAGCTACTTTTTTTGCTTTATTGGGATTTCGAATTAATCAGCTTTAGGAACAGATCCCGTTTTCCCTTGCCTGTTTTTCAAGAAGAATGCTTCAACAACTACAACAAGCAATGCAATGAAAAGTCCTAATAGGATGCTTTTTGTGAATCCTACAACTAGGAAGCCAATAATGGAAGCGATACTTGAAAGGATGGCATAAGGTAATTGAGTCATCATATGGTCAATTGGGTGGACAGAGCTTCCAATCGACGCCAGAATCGTTGTATCAGATAATGGAGAACTGTGCTCACCAAACACGGTTCCAGCTAATACTGCGCCAATGATCGCAATTAAAAATGTCACATCGATGGCAGCTACAATTTCAGCTCCAATTGGAATCATAATTCCAGCAGTTCCTAGTGTACTTCCAATAGAGTAGGAGATAAATGCAGCAAATACAAAGAAAATCACCGGTAGGAAAGCGATTGACATATTTCCTTGGACTAAAGAAGCTAAATATTGGCCAACACCCAATGATGAAATCACTTGTGCCGTAACAAGAGCTAAGAAAAGAATTGTTACACTTGGTAAAGTGGTTTTGATTCCAGAAATGATTGTCGTTGAAATGTGGTTTGTAGAAGTTTTACTTAAAACGAGTCTGATTAAAATTAAAAGATTTGCAGTTGTCCCTCCATATAAAAGGGAAGTAATAATATCCGTGTTTTTAAGAACTTCGATAGCTGAGCTAGAACCTTCTCCAGTGCCAATCGTGACAGCTGCAATGATTGTTACGACGATTAAAGTGGCAACAGGTAATAGAATATCCATCATCGTCCCATTTGTTCTTGTAGGAAGTGTTGATTCTTCAGCTCCAGGGATTTTGCCATGTTTCGTATCAAATAAAATCCCTTTTTCCGTAGCTCGTCTTTCATCGCGCTTCATTTGTCCCACATTGATGCCAAAGATTGCAACAATGAACACTAAAACAATCGTAGTGATTGTATAGAAGTTTGCAGGAATCGCTATTAAAAAAGCCTCGAGCGCTTGATATTCTGTAATATGAGTAGAATCTAATACACCGTCAATAATTGAAATAATGAATGCGGAAAGGGCTGAGACTGGTATAAGAAGTGCGATAGGAGCAGATGTGGAGTGAATCAAATAGGATAATTTAGAGTGGGAAACATTATATTTATCAGTAACTGATCGCATAACAGTTCCTCGGAAAAGACAACTGAACGCATCATCAAACCAAGTGAATAAACCTAGTAAAAGAGCTGCTACTTGAGATTGGGCTCTAGTTTTGGCTACTTTAACTCCCCATTCCGAGAAAGCGTTGATGCCGCCAGAAAGGTATAAAAGGGAAGAGAATATACCAATTAAAATAACAAATATTAAAATCTTGCCATCACCGAGCAACACTTCTACGCCGATATTGAATACATTAGTTACACTGTCAAACACATTCCATTGATTATAAAGAAGTGCACCTAATAAAATGCCAATACCTAGCGATGTTAATAAACGTTTCGTAAGGATGATGAGTGCAATCGTAATAATAGGGGGGACAAGAGAAAAAATAGTACCTTCCATGAAAGACCTCCTCAATAAATTTTTTAGCTTATCATGTAAAAGCATAATTACCTTGTAAGCGTTTACGTTCCATTGAGAAAAAAAGATCATTCGCGACTGAAGGTACTAGTAAGGGTGTGTGCTGTAAAGAGAAGACATTTCACGAATGATCTATAAGATTAAACAATAAATCTATTGAAAGTCTAAAATATTATGCAAGTCGGTTCACTAAGCGGCCTACTCCTTCAACTTCACATACGATTTCATCGCCTGCTTTTAACCAGACTTTGTCTTCTCGACCTAAGATGACCCCCTCTGGAGTACCTGTAAAGAGAACATCCCCTGGCTCTAACGTCATAATCTTTGATAAATCGCTAATCATCTCGGCGATTGGGAAAATCATATGCTTTGTATTTGAACTTTGGCGTAAATCTTCATTTACCCAGCATTTTATATTTAAATCTTGAGGATCAGTGATTTCATCGGCCGTTACAAGATAAGGTCCGATTGGGGCAAATTTATCAATGGCTTTTCCATACATCCACTGAAGTCCGCGGAATTGTAATTCACGAGCCGATAAATCATTTCCAACAGAATAGCCAAATACATAATCAAGAGCTTCTTCTTGAGAGATATTTTTTGCTTGTTTCCCAATAATAGCAACTAATTCTACCTCGTAATCTATTTGTTTTGATATAGAAGGAGGAACAATTGCCTCATTATGAGCTGCTAAACTGCTTTGATATTTAGGGAAATAAATAGGAAACTCCGGAACATTAATATTCGATTCAGCGACATGAGCAAGATAATTTGCTCCAGCGCAAATAATCTTTCCTGGCTTTTGTATAGCAGGAGCGTAAGTAATCTCTGCTTCATCTATAAACTCATTCGATTGTGATAGAACTTGCTGAATTTGATTGATCGCTGTATCACCTGTTGCAATGACTTCTTCAATTGTACTAGGTGCATTAAGTCCAGCCTTTTCGGCAACTGCACGTACATCAACAATTCCTTTATCTGTCACAACACCTAATTTAACTCCGTCTGCTGATTGAAAAGAAACAAATTTCAACGAAAAAACACCATCCTCTAATCTAATTTGTTCGATAATGTAAAATAAAGTTCAAAAATCTAATACATAAGGTAAAGTTCATGAAGTATATCATTATATATTTATAAATTATTATTTAGAACATTAATATTTGGACAATTTTAGTTACACTTAAAACGAGGATTGGATTGAAAAATAGAAAAGAGACAGTTCATTTTGGCTGAACTGTCTCTTTTGCGTATGGGCGTTCTGCGAAGAGCATTAGTTTTTCATAGCTTGAGTCAGGTAATGAAATATTTAGCTGCTCTAAATAATGGATCAAAATGGGGATATAAGATTTAACTACCTTATTCATATATTTATCTTTTCGATAAATTAAGGCAGTTTTACGATTCAGGCCATTGTGTATAATCGGACGTGCACAAAGATTCTCCTGACGATTTAGTTCATAAAGTGACTCAGCAACAATTGTCCCACCAATCTTCTCTTTGACAAACTTAAAAATGGTATCAATGCTCGCCGTTTCAAAAATAGGGTTTAGAGTTAAATGCTCTTGTTTTGCAGTATGGTTTAAAATGTTCCTACATTTATGAATGCTTGGAAATAAAATCAAGGGAGTTTCACTTACATCGTGAAGCGATAATTCATGCTTTGTCATCAGTGGATGCTCTTTTGAAGAAACAAAAACAAACTTCTCTGTATAAAGTGGGATTTTAATAAACGGTTCATCCTCAGTTAGCGTGACATCATCCACATAAGAAAAGGCATAGTCTATTTTATTATCCTTCAATAATGTATACACATCATCAGAACTCGTGACGGACACTTGGACAAGTGGGTACTCTTTTGCGTATTGTAGTAAACTATCAGATACAAGGTTCGTTAGTTCCCCAGGTAAAGCCCCAATTTTTATAGAACCACGCTGAACCTTTTCTAAGTCATTGATTTGTAGTTTTGTATTTTCGATTGTATTAAAAATATTTAAGCACTGTTCGTATAATATTTCACCAGCTTCCGTTAATGTAATCTTTTTACCGATGCGATCAAACAGTAGTGCGCCAACTTCATTTTCAAGTACTTTAATTTGATGACTTAATGTGGGTTGTGAAATATGTAGTTTTTCTGAAGCTCGTGTAAAGTGTAACTCGTTACACAACGTTAAAAAATATTGTAATTGTCGAAATTCCAATTTGAACTCCCCAATTCCTATATGATCTTATGTACATTATACTATATCGTTATTGTGAGAATTCGAGATTTATTTTTGTAGTGCTAACCATAAGAACTTACTACAAGTTAATTCTAATAATGAATCTATTATAGTGTCTGGTGAGAGCGGTCTAAGCACACAAGCCGAAAAGCCATGTTGAAAACATGTCTTTTCGACTTGTCTTTGTGCTTTGTGTAAGGACCGCTCACATATAATGTGTCCTTCTAAACGTTCCGGAAACTTTGCGCGGCTTACAGTGGTAGGCCGCGGTTTCTAGGTTATGGCTAACACTTCTTGCTCTCAAATTATAAGTTTCAGAATCCCTTTATAGTAGTTAATGGCTCTTCTTAAATATTCTACTTATGTCCAGTCTCTCAGTCCCGAAGCTTTTATTTATTATATAGTTATTAAATAGCGTTCACCCAAAATTTCCTTCGCTTCATATTGATTTGGTAAGAGCTCTTTTTCTATAAAGGTGCTCACATCTGTTTGTTTAAGGTCATACATGACTTCAATTTCTTTTGAAAATAGGAGTTTTTCTTTTTCAAGCAATTTAGAAAGGGAAGGTTGTTTTTTTGGTTGTAGTTCATCCACATTTAAAACTTGCTTTAATCCGTCAACATAATTTTCAAATGGACGTCCTCCAACAAGTTTAACTCCTTTATTTTCCTTATTGATGATAACAATCGTTGGAAAGCCTCTAACTCCAAGGCTTCTTACAAGAGAGAAGTCTTCATCTAATAATTGTTGTCCGATTCCTTGTTCTGCTTCATGTACAATGGCTTCTCCATCAAGACCAAGATGATTGACGATTTCAACCATAACAGATGGATCTGAAATATTTTGATTGAATGCGAAAAGTGCTTCTCTTGAACGACGTAAATATTCATAAGCTAATGCAACGGTATGATTTTTTTGAATTACTTTAAATACACGGGAAGGTGGGTAGGATGACTGAACGGGATTAAAGGTCATAAGAGACCCATCAATCGGCATACGAGAATATTCTCCAACTTCTCTCCAGTGGCCCGCAACATCAGCAGGTCCAAAGATTCCGTTTCCAGGATCGACAGGACCGTCACCCCATTTTTCCAACAACCCACCCATTACTGGATGGAAGTTAAAATAGTGTCCATATTGTTCTTTAAAACGACGAAGTACAGGTTCAATGGCCCAACAATGAGAGCAAATTGGATCGGTTACATAATATACTTCAATCGTTTTTTGAGGCTGATTAAAATCAATCATTTCCATTTCTTCCTTACCTGCTACTCCACAAACACCTGTATCTAAATCACAAATCATATTTTGATTGTTTGTCATTTTATTTACCTCGCTTCTACTTTATTTCGAATCGTTTTTAATGCAGTCGACCATGCTACCACATCATCTAGCACTTTGTTTAATGAATCTTCATGGAAAGACGCTGGGGTAAATTCGCGCATATCCTGGAAGTCTGTAAACAAACTCATGGCAACACTTGGGCCAACTACTGCTACTTTTGGAACACTTAAAATCAAACGTAAGTCGTTTGTTGCTGTAACCCCTAATGTAGAACCGTAGCTTACAATACCAGCTGCTTTGTTATTCCACTCCACATATAAATAATCAATTGCATCTTTTAAGCCAGAAGTAATTGCTTTGTTGTATTCTGGTGTTACAAAGATGAACCCGTCAAGTTCGGTTATTTTCTTAGACCAGATATGTGCTTTGGGTGTTGTATAATCTTGGGACATAATCGCAGGGATGGGCTCATTGAATCTTGGTAAATTGTAATCTTTAATATCGACTAGTTCGTAATCTGCATCTCCACGTTTGTCAGCAATTGATTTTACCCATTCTGCAACTTGACTATTTACTCGAGAGTCACGAGTACTACCTGTAAGAATACCGATTTTAACCATTTTCAAATCCTCCTAATATGTGGCTTCTTTTTTAATGAAGCCAATTTTTTGCCTTATATTGGTATCATAGTTAATAATCAAAGAGAGCAAAACCAATAGTTCACTGAATATGTTGGATATCCAACACATTGATGAAATTGTTTAAAAAGTAGGAGGGAGAAGAAAATGACGCAATCAAAGACGGACCCCCGTGTGTTACGTACTCGCAAATTAATCATGGACTCTTTCATTGAACTTTCAGCTAAAAAGGAATTTAAGGATATTACTATAAAAGATATTACGACAGAGGCCATGATCAATCGCGCAACCTTTTATTATCACTTCGAGGATATTTATGACTTATTAGAAAAAGCATTGTCGGAAGTATTGTTAGTAAATTTAAACTTTGATATCTACCAAAATAAAGATCTAAATGAAGAATCATTCATTAGTATTTTCATAGCGATAACAAATTTCCAAAAGGGATTATCTACTCGTTGTCACAGAGGATACGAGGATACCATTGCTCGAATCATCAGGGAGCAGCTCGAAATCATTTTCTACAAAATGTTGGTAAAACAAAATGCAACGAAAGAAGATGAAGCACTTAAAACGATTGCGGTTATATTAAGCTGGGGAATTTACGGAGCTTCTATAGACTGGCGAAGAAATGGAATGACAGTCCCACCGGAAGAATTTATTAAATCGGCGATTCCTTATTTAATGAATGGGATCCATTCCTTAAACTAACAACTTAGCGTGATATATTTTTAACTTTAAGCATTCGAAAACCATATTGGTGACGAATGCTTTTTATTTTTTGCACTGTTATTATTTATTGTTAATTTTCGTATTGGGATGAAAATACATAGGAAGGGATATTTCAATTTAAACGGAATTTTACAGTTTATATTTCTAATACAGTAAAAATCATTCAGAAATAGACATAAGTTTTTGCTCTATTAAGTTAATATTTATACATAATATTGTTCAATTTATAAGTTTTCGAAAATTTACACTAGTTTAAACCTTAATAGTAGTTTATAATTTTGGTCATTCTATTAATAGACCTATTTGGCTTATAGATGAGGAAAATTACATATAGAAAAGATATTAAGAAGTTTCTTTTCAGAAATTATAAATGAGGCAATTTTTTTTAAAGGGAGTACATAAAATGAAAGTTCAAAATTATGAATTGGCAAAGAAACTACGTCGTGAATTACATCAGCATCCTGAGCTTTCTAACGAAGAAGTTTGGACTAAACAATATTTAATGGATTTTTTGAAAGCAAACACAACTCTAGAACTTGTCGATAAAGGCAATTGGTTTTACGCGATTTATCGAGCTGGTGCGGATAAGCCGAACATTGCATTCCGTGCAGATTTTGACGCACTACCATTGGATGAAGTAATCGAGTTACCATGGGCTTCAAAAATTCCCGGAAAAGCACACAAATGTGGTCATGATGGCCATTCAGCAACTCTAGCTGCGTTTGCCCTGGAAGTCGATCAAGAAGGTGCAGACCAAAACATCTTCTTCCTCTTCCAACCTGCTGAAGAAACAGGAGATGGTGCGGTTCAATGCGCGGAGCTTATTAAAGAACATCAAATTGATGAAATTTATGGTTACCATAATATGAGTGGTCAACCTTATAAGTCGATAGGGATCATAGATGGAACGATCATGTGCGCATCTAAAGGGATGACGATACATTTTGAAGGAGCCCCTGCCCATGCTAGTCAACCAGAAACAGGAATTAATCCTTCCTTTGCAATCGGCAATATTCTTAGTGCGATACCTGGATTCATTACTCCAGAAAAACATAAAGGCCTAATTCTATGCACAGTGGTACAAATTGATGTGGGGGAAAAAGCATTTGGACTCGCAGCATCGAAAGGAGATCTTCGTATGACCATACGAGCCCTTTATGAAGATGAAATGGATCGCCTACAAGAAAACCTTGAAACCCTTGCGAAAGAGCAAGCAGAAGAATTCGGATTAAAGGTTAGTTTCGAGTACAATGATGAATTCCCGGAGACGGCCAATCATAAAGAAAATGCAGATAAAATTCGTCTCGTGGCAAAAGAAAAGGGAATGGAATTAGTTGAATTGAAAGAAGCAGCTCGTCCCTCAGAGGACTTTGGACATTATACAAAGTTAACAAAAGGTGCATTTTTCTTTATAGGAAACGGAGAAGACTATCCACATATCCATAACACAGATTTTGACTTCCGTGATGAACTAATCGAAACGGGCGTTGAACTATATAAAGGGTTAGTGCAATTAGCCGGAAATTAATTCGAAGTGGGTTGGAAAAAGTATTTTTTTTTAGGTGATGAAGACCAACCGAGTTTAGCTTCCGTAAGAAAAGGTCTTCATCAGGGTGATGAAGACCAAAACTAGATTAGATTCCAAGAGAAAAGGTCTTCATCGAGGTGATGAAGACCAAAACTAGATTAGATTCCAAGAGAAAAGGTCTTCATCGAGGTGATGAAGACCAAAACTAGATTAGATTCCAAGAGAAAAGGTCTTCATCGAGGTGATGAAGACCCAACCTAGATTAGATTCCGTGTTAAAAGGTCTTCATCGAGGTGATGAAGACCAAAACTAGATTAGATTTCATGAGAAAAGGTCTTCATCAGGGTAATGAAGACCCAACCGAGATTACATTCCGTGAGAAAAGGTCTTCATCGAGGTGATGAAGACCAAAACTAGATTAGATTCCGTGTTAAAAGGTCTTCATCGAGGTGATGAAGACCAAAACTAGATTAGATTCCAGAGAAAAGGTCTTCATCGAGGTGATGAAGACCAAAACTAGATTAGATTCCAAGAGAAAAGGTCTTCATCGAGGTGATGAAGACCAAAACTAGATTAGATTCCAAGAGAAAAGGTCTTCATCAGAGTAATGAAGACCCGATCGAGATTACATTCCGTGTTTAAAGGTCTTCATCGAGGTGATGAAGACCAAATCGAGGCTTGCTTCCATGAGAAAAGGTCTTCATCGAAGTTATGAAGACCCACTCGAGTTTTAATTCTGTGAGAAAAGGTCTTCATCGAGGTAATGAAGACCAAAACTAGATTAGATTCCAAGAGAAAAGGTCTTCATCGAGGTGATGAAGACCAAAACTAGATTAGATTCCAAGAGAAAAGGTCTTCATCGAGGTGATGAAGACCAAAACTAGATTAGATTCCAAGAGAAAAGGTCTTCATCAGAGTAATGAAGACCAAACCGAGAATAGATTCCATGAGAAAAGGTCTTCAACGAGGTGATGAAGACCAAAACTAGATTAGATTCCAAGAGAAAAGGTCTTCAACGAGGTGATGAAGACCAAACCATGATTAGCATCCATATAAAAAGATCTTCATCCAGTATTGAAGACCTAAACGTGATCATCGACGAAGGAACTAGTCTTCATCAAGGAAATGGAAGTCCACAAGCGAACCACATTCTTAAATATGTAGGTAAGATTCCCCACGTCTTCTCCATAAGTAATAAGAAACCACGCAATGCTTAATAAAACATAGCGTGTTTTTTTATATATGTGTTATTGTAATATTAGTTTAATATACTTGTAAATTAGGGACAAAAAATAATCCCCCAAGCATTAGGAGGATTTGAACTATTTTTTACTGGTATAAAAGGTTATGTTAACCTAATACTTTTAAACTAGAATCCAATTAATAAATAATCAGGTGTAACAACTGGTGCAGTTGAAACTACTAATGCTGTTGCGACAAATAAGAACTTTAAGATTTTTGAGTATTTTTTCATAGTTTATAATCCATCCTTCCTATAAGATTTACTTGATTGTAGCAGAAAAAAGTAGAATAGAGTTAAAATGTAAACAAAATTATACATAATCTTTTTTGAAAAGAGGTTGAGAATATGGAGATTGGTCAAGTTATAAAAATGATTCGTAAGAATAAAAGTATTACTCAGCAAGAGCTTGCTGACGCAATTGGTATGACTCGTCCTTATATTGCTCGTATTGAGTCGGGTAAAAATAGTATTTCTTCTGATCGTCTAACCGAAATATTAGATTTCTGTAATGTTACATATAATGAATTCTTCTTTATGAAAAATGATTATAAAATATCAACGAAAATGGACTCATTTAATAATATTTTAAAACTCTACTATGCTAATAATATAGAAGAAATCTCTAATATTAAAAATGAAATAAAAGAGAAGTATGAACAAAATGGTGATCTTTTTTTAAGACATTTATATATTTTATGTCATTGCATAGAGAATAAATTTGATATTACGAAAATTAAAAAAGAATATGTAAGTGAAATCTCTGATTATTTGTTAAGCATTGATGAGTGGAGCTACTATGAATTAGTTATTTTTAATAATTTCATTTATGTTTTCCAACCTTCTACTGCTCTTTTAATGATAAAAAATATTTTATATCGTGCAGATAAATTTAAAGATTTAAATTCAGATAAAAATATTCTAAGTTTCTTGTTATTCAATTTAATTGAGTTAAGCATAAATCAAGAACAGTACGATTATACAAAGCAAGTATTAGATACGACTAAACAGTATTATACAAAGGGTACGGACTTCTTCGAAAAAACACTTATTTTATTTTATGAAGGGATCATTCTTATAATAGATAATTTACTTTCTGAAGGTGTTGATAAGTGTAATAAGGCATTAAGTGTATTCCAAGCATTAGGACAGGATTATTTCCACTCGAAGTACAAAGAAGACCTTGATAAACTACTAAATAAAATCGTCCCTTCTAATGTTTAAAATTGACAGTATAAAATAGTGTACAAAAAAGATTTGTTCCTCAAATTTAAGTTTAAATGAAAATAACAAACTAAGATATTTCATCATTTCTATATACCTAAATTGCGTTTGTGATTATTAGTAATATTGAAGTAAGAGGTGAGGAGTAATGATGGGTACTAAAGATGGTTATTTTGACTTGTTTGGGGATAATTTGATTCATGGCATTGTCAGTACTGTTTTAATTACTTTAACTTGTTGGACTTTATTTGTGGACAATTTACAAGGAATCTATAGCATCATTTTTTCACTTGTGATTATAGCTCAAATTTGGTTAGCCGCTCGATTTAAGTCCCTACATGAAAATGTAATTAAGAAACTACAAGATTCGGAAAAAGAAAAACATCATATGACGTACTATGATGAAATTACGAAGCTCCCGAATGAACGATACTTATTAAAAAAGATAAAAGAAAACTTAACGAGTAATACATCTGAAAAAGCGGTTTTAGTTCTAGAAATAGAGCGTTTATCTACCATTAAATCGTCACTAGGATCTTTTTATACTGACCGCATGCTACAAATGGTTGCTGAAAGGTTACAGAAGAACCTACCAAATGATTATCTCATTGGTAAATTACGTGAAGATCAATTTCTACTATTACTTGAAAACGAAAATGATCATTCCCGTATTGAAAAGCTGTGCAGGAAGCTTCAAGACTTGATGAAGTCCCCATTTTTAATTCAACACTTTTCAATTAATGTGAATATTAATATTGGAATTGCATTTTACCCAGAAGATGCCGGGTCAGCTGAAGATTTAATTCACTTTGCACAGTTTGCCATGGATGAGGCAAGAAAAATTCCTGAGCATTTTGCTTATTACAGACCATCCATGTCACAAGAACGAGCGGATAAAATTACATTAGAAAATGATTTATATACGGCGATTCAAGATAACCAGTTAGTTTTACACTATCAACCACAACTTGAACTAAAAACAAATGAAATGATTTCAATGGAAGCTTTAGTACGATGGAAACATCCTGAAAAGGGCTGGATTACACCCCTTGAATTTATCCCAATTGCAGAAGAATCAGGGTTAATTGTTCCAATCGGAAAATGGGTGCTTGAAACAGCCTGCCGACAAACGAAAGAGTTGCAAGAATTAATTGGGCAGCCTGTTCGTGTAGCGGTGAATTTATCAATTAGACAGCTTTTCCATGAAAACTTTGTTCAAGTTGTACGTGATATTCTAAAAGAAACTGAATTACCTCCTGAATACTTACAATTAGAGATTACGGAAAGTATGACGATGGATACATCTTATATGATGCCAATCTTAAATGAGTTGAAAGAAACAGGAGTTACAATTGCGATGGATGACTTTGGAAAAGGTTATTCTTCATTGTCTTATTTAAAAGACTTACCAATCGATTGTTTAAAGATTGATCGCGAATTCGTACGAAACATCGAACAAACAAATAGCGAACCAATTGTTGATTTGATTATCTCTATGTCAAAACACCTAAATTTAAAAGTGGTGGCAGAAGGGGTAGAAACGATGGAGCAATTAGACTATTTACTGAATAGTGAATGTGATACAATTCAAGGATATTTAATCAGTAAACCGATTCCATTTTGTAATATTGCGAAGAACTTAAAACGTCTTCGTGAGGAACGAAAGAATTTACAGTTTAGAACGCATGCCAACTACTATGGTTTAATAAAAGAAGTATTTAACTAATAAAAAATTAACTAAAGAAAAAAAGGAAGAGCTAATTTTAGCTCTTCCTTTTATTATCATGGATTAAAGTTTTACTACGTTAGTAGCTTGTGGTCCACGGTTGCCTTCTTCTACTGAGAATTCAACTTTTTGACCTTCGTCAAGTGATTTGAAACCGTCACCTTGGATTGCTGAGAAGTGTACGAATACATCGTTTCCACCTTCAACTTCGATGAATCCAAAACCTTTTTCTGAGTTAAACCATTTTACTGTACCTTGTGTCATTTAAAAAGACCTCCAAAAAAATAAATTAATAAATAATTAAATCTCATTAATATAAGAAATTCACATATTACGAAAAGTACCGAACGAACACGATTACTCTTTGTAATATGTGAATTCATTAGATAATAAAGTAATTTAATTATTTCCCTAACTATATACTATAAATTGTTGTTTGTCCAATATTTATATCAATTCATAAAAAAATAAAGCCGAAGCTTGCTTAAATAGTGCTTCGGATTAATGATTAATTAAACTCAATTGTCGATAAAAATAGCTCTTTTAGTAACTGAGGATTGGTTTTAGAGTGAATCATGGCTTCTAAATAAAGATCACGATCAATTAAGGTGATGTCCCACTTTATATTTTTCATCAGTGCATATTTTTGGATAAAGATCCGAATAGTACGTCCATTTCCTTCGCGGAATGGATGAAGCATATTCAGTTCTGTTTTAAAGTAGGCTAGTCTTTCTGAGGCCTCGTCTAAACTTTTCCAATCTTCTTCATTTTGCAACTCATCAAAAAGTACTCGGGCATTCGTTTCGATAAACTGATGCTGGCAAAATCTTGTGTTTCCTTTTACTAGTTGTACATTACGGAATTGTCCAGCAAAAGGATAGATATCTTGAAAAAGATGTTCATGTAAATTTTTAAAATCTTCTAGAGTGAAGGAAGAAAGTAGATAAGACCCTTGTTCAACTTGTATCGCACGAATAAAAAATACAAATGCCTCAGCCTCTTCTAAGTCGCGGGTATTTCTTAACCCCAACTTATTACACTGCAAAAGATAATGATCGTTATTAAACTCATTATAATTTTTCATGATTTAATGCACCCTTAATGATGGATGATGTTATTTTTTTCCCTGAATTGACAATGTCAATAGCCTTTTGTTGAAGCGAAGGAGATAATGTCAAATTCTCTAGTTCCAAATTCTTTAAAACAGTGTACATTTCAGTTGAATTTTGTTTTAGTTGTTTCATTATATTCTCCTTTTTCGCTTTTCGTTAATGTCATTATACATATTGTTTAAGAAATTGAACAAAAATGGGGGATTCATCACTTTGGTTAGACAGGATTAGCAAAAGTAGAACACTCTTATACCCAACATATTATTATATGTTAAGCCGTAAAATAAGTGACAGCGGGGAATTATTTAACAATAATTCCAACAAATATAATTTTTACTTTCCTCGAATTGGAAAATTTATTGTATTATAATAAAGATATTGATAAACCCCTCATAAAAGGAATATGATGGTTGAAAGTAAAAATAAACATAAATAGAAGTAAATGAACCTTTAAGGAAGGAAATTATGCGAAAGTACTAATTAATACTTTGCTATGTTTAACCAAAATAAAATTTGTTCATATAACAAGTTTAACTAATACATATAATTTGAAAATGCTTTTAAAGATGAGAACGAGTGAATTTTTTGGTGTTTGAACAGTGTCTAGCTACGAACGCCAGCTCCGAGGACAACTTCAGAATCGCCTTCAAGGTCAAAAAGCGACCTTTTGTCGGTTCTTCCGACGTACAGGATGTACTAGTGCCGACAATGCCACAGGACGTGGCGTTTTTGTCGGCCAGTTGTTGTCGGAGCTAAACGGGCGTTCTTCGCTTTTCTTAGAAGTTAGTAAATGGGGTGTGCGTTATGGAAAAAATCTTTGCAATCGGTGATATTCATGGTAGCTATGAATTGTTAGAAAAAATCCTACAGTGTTGGAATAGTGATGAAGAACAATTGGTCTTTCTTGGAGATTATATTGACCGAGGCCCTGATAGTTTAAGGGTAATCCAAAAAGTCATGGAGCTTTCGGAAGAATATGATGCGGTTACGCTAATTGGAAATCATGAACAAATTTTTCTGAATTGGTTGGAAAAGCCAGACCAAATTTCAGAGTTCTACTTTAACTTAAAGGTAGGTGGAGCTGCGACAGTTCAAAGTCTCCTCTCATTCGATTCTACGATTGAAAGCACGTCTTACACATCGAAAGAAATGGTTGATAAAATTAAAGAACAACATCCTAAAATTATTAGCTTTATGAAAGGATTAGGCCATTATTATTATTGGAATCCTTTTGTATTTGTTCATGCAGGAATTGATGCAACGGTTGAAAATTTCAAGGATACAAAAAAAGAGGTTTTTCTTTGGATTCGTGATGAATTCACGTCAACCCCACATAAATCAAAAGAAACGGTTGTATTTGGTCACACCCCAACCATTTTTTTAAACGAAGATCGAACGAGTAAAGTTTGGTTATCTCCATGTAAGAAAAAAATCGGGATTGATGGAGGAGGCGCAATTTATGAAAATGGACGCCTACATGGAGTTGTCTTTACGAAAGGGGCAGATGAAGTAACTGTGTTTTCAACAAGTTTGAATGAAGAGGTTTATTCTTATATCGTTCAGCTTTAAATAACCCCATTATGCGAGTAGTTTGGCTACTTTAGAATATGCTAGCGTAATGGATGAAATAGTTTTCTGCAAGCGTTTTCAGAATGTTTATTAACTAAAAATCTGTATGAAATTAATTTAGTATAAGGCAAGAGGGATTCGGAATAACGAATCCTTTTTATTTATTTTTAGCATGAGAGAGTGTGGTCTTTTCAATTCAATCTGTCTAATGACAAATGGTATAGTTAAATTAAATAATAAGCGAGGTATAAAATGGAAAATATCGCAGAACATAAATTTACATTTAACGCAAACTGGACTGGTGGACGAAATGATATAGGGGAAATTCAATCTGGAAATTTAACGACGACAGTTTCAATTCCCTCAAGTATGGATGGACCAGGAATTGGGACAAATCCGGACGAATTGCTGCTTAGCGCGGCTTCTACCTGTTATTTAATATCTCTTGCAACTATGTTAGAATACTCGAACGTCAAGGCTACATTGTCGCTTCACTCAGAAGGCATTGTACAAGTTTCAAAAGCAGTTCTTACATATAAAAAAATAATACACAATATCGAAATTTCTCTTCTAGACAAGTCGGAAAGAGCAGAAAGAATAACAAAGAGGCTTGCTGTAAAAGCTGAAGAAACATGTATGATCAGTAAAGCTTTAAAAGGTAATGTAGAAATTAGTATTAATTGCACAATAATATAAATAAAACACGTTTACTAACAGTGAATGGGGTGAAGTGAATGGGAATAATTCAGCAAATCATTTATTTATTGGTTATAGCCGCACTAATTTATTTTATAAGTGGAAGATTAATCGGTTCAAACGTAAATATATTTAAACGAATTTTATCGGTCATCTTAAGTGTCTCATTCACAACATTCGTATTTTGGTATTCCTATTTAAGAAACAGAGATATTGCTCCAGAAAATATTATAGAAAATGTAATTAGTGTTTCGACATTACTCTGGATTGGTAGTATGCTGCTAATCTCAATGTTAATTTATTTATTTTTTGAGTTATTTGATCCGATTGCCCTTGATGAAAAGACGGGCCGTGCTGGTAGAAAGACGATTTTTAAGAAGTATGTCGGCTATTGGCGTTATCAAAAGCGTTTACGTGCAGTGGTGAAAATAGCTGTAACCAATGGGATTACGCGAACAGTTAAATATGCTAGAAATCGTGAAAATGAGAGAGAGTTTGCTATAGCACTACGGGTAACATTAGAAAAATGTGGTGGCATCTTTATCAAATTCGGTCAGGTTTTATCAACAAGAAAAGAATTATTTTCCCGTACAATTATTGAAGAGCTTGAAAAGTTGCAACAGAATGTTCCAGAAATGACGGAAAAAGAAGTAAGAGAAGTTTTAGCGCAAAATTTACCCGGAGATCTGGATGAAGTATTTACGTCATTTGAAATGAAACCAATGGCTGCAGCATCTATAGGGCAAGTCCATAAAGCGATTTTAAGGGAGACGAATGAGGAAGTAGTTGTTAAATTATTGCGTCCCCAAGTAAAAGAAATTATGAAAGAAGATTTAAGTATTTTATTGGAATTTGCCAATTGGATTTCAGACCGTTCACAATTAGCAGAAAGCTTAGGTTTTCGTACGTTAGCTGAAGGGTTTGCGTCTTCATTGCGCGAGGAAACGGATTTCAAGATAGAAGCGCGTAATACCATTCAAATCCGTAATGTGCTGAAAAATAGTAAGTTAAAAGTTGAAATTCCAAACGTATATGAAAAGTACAGTAATGAAAACCTGCTCATTTTGGATTATATGAGAGGACAAAGTATTGCACATGGAGATGTACTAATCACTAAAAGCATGGAGGAAAGACATCAGATCGCTGAAACACTCTTAGCCTCTTACTTAGAGCAAGCGCTAGTGGCTGGGATTTTCCATGCAGATCCTCACCCAGGAAATATTTATTATGATCCTTCGAGGGATGAGTTATCAATCCTGGACTTCGGGTCTGTTTGTCGATTATCTAATTTACATCAAGAAGGTTTGAGATTGTTTTTTATCGGGATCCAGCACAATGATGCCTCCATTTTATATGAAGGGGTTGCGCTATTAGTAAAAAATATGGATCATGTAAAGCGAGATGAAATTGAAAATTCGATTAGTCAGATCCTGCAAAAAATCGTTTATGTGAACCAAATTCAAACAGATGAATTAGTGTATTCGATTTTTAATGTGATCCGAGAATATGATCTTCAATTTTACCCATCAGTAAGTATTGCATTACGCGTCATTGTAACATTGGACGGGACACTTAGAATCATTGACCCTCGTTTCAATATTTTTGAAGAGTCAAAGGCATTTTCACGTGACTATATGAGAAATTCGATTCTTGAACCGTTTAGAGATCCGATGGAGGCAAGGCGCCGTCTAGAAGAAGAAATGGCGATGCTTTTACCTAATTTAAGAAAAATTCCAAGACGAATCGACCAACTTGTAAAAAAAGTGGAAGATGGAAAAGTGATCTTGCATCATGATATCTTTTCCGATAAAAGCAATTCAAGCTTTGTTCTACAGCTTTTTTCAAAATTCATCCTGTTAGCAGTTGGGATTACCTTTGGGATTATTTCAGTGAACCTATTAGACATTGCACAAAGGATTGAAACAGTGTATGCCATTTTTTTAAACACTGCGGCATACTTAGGTCTATTCTTATGCGCCATCTTACTTGTACGGTTAGCTATTCAAGCAATTCGTGATATAAAAAAGTTTAAGTAAAATGCCATCCTTTTTTGTGAAGGGATGGTATTTTTTATTATTGAGTAAATTTAAAATTTCCACACTGTAAGATACTTGCGAAGAATACTTTCTAAATTAATAATTCTAAGATAGTGTATGGTGAGAGCGGGCTAAGCACACAAGCCGCAAAGCCATGTTGCACATGTCTTTTCGACTTGTCTTTGTGCTTTATGTAAGGCCCGCTCACATATAATATGTCCTTCTAAACTTCTGGATTCTTTTCGCGGCTTACATTGGTAGGCCGCGATTACTTATGAAAGGCTAATCCAATCTTAGATAGATAAATAAAAGTTTTTGAAATGGCATAGGAGTTTTAATAATTATTAGGTTTTTCTAATAGCTATTCTAATTAATTGGAAGGGCTAGCAAAAAGTTATTCTAAAAAATCTATGATTGTTTGATATAATAGTAGGACTAGAACAAGAGAGGATGTAGATGATGACAAGTAAACCACATCTTTTAATAGTAGATGGTATGGCACTTCTGTTTCGTTCATTTTTTGCATCCGCAGCAATGGGCCATTATATTCGATTAGAAGACGGAACGCCAACAAATGGAGTTCAAGGCTTTGCCCGTCACGTTCTAACTGCACAATCCCTCATGAAACCTACGCATTTAGCTGTTTGCTGGGATATGGGTGCACAAACTTTCCGAAATGAATTGTTTGATGGCTATAAAGCAAATCGTCCTGCCCCACCAGAAGAAATGCATCCACAGTTTGATATGGCGAAAGAAGTATCTGAATTGATTGGATGGCAAAACTTTGGTGAAGTCGGAATGGAAGCAGACGATACAATTGGATCAATGGTTGAAAAGTGGAAAGAGGATGCAGAAATCACCATTATCAGTGGCGATAAAGATTTACTGCAATTACTAAACCCTAGCACAAAAATTGCCTTTACCAAAAAAGGTTATACAGAATATGACGTCTATACTGAGTCCCGCTTTAAGGAAGAATATGAAATTGAACCATACCAATTTGCTGATGTAAAAGCATTTATGGGAGACTCAAGTGATGGTTACCCTGGAGTGAAGGGAATTGGTCCTAAGACGGCATTACAACTGATTCAAAACTTCGGTTCAATTGAAGGTGTACTAAGCAATATAGACGCTTTAAAGCCAGCTCAACGTACGAAAATTAACGAACATGTTGAAATGTTAAAACTTTCTCACCAATTAGCCAAAATATCTAGAGATGTTCCAATTCAAGCGCAATTAGATGAATTACTGATCAATGATTATTCGACCCAAACAATCGATGCATTACAGCAAAAAGGACTTACATTGATTGCCAAGCATGCGAAATCATTGTATTCGCTAGTTTAGGATAAAAAGAGATTAAATAACATACTAAAAGCATGGTATTGAACCATGCTTCAGACTGTAGACAAAGTCGAAAATCGACTTTGCCTACAGTCTTTTTTCTTTTAAAATATAATTAATTTCTTTTTAAATAGAGTTAGTTGATTTCCGTTTCGGCAGACGCTTTCCGCGGGCACGGCTTCAGCCTTCTCCCTCGCTTCGCTCAGTCCGGGTGCTTCCGCTCGTGCTGTTCCCGCAGGAGTCGCCGCCTACACTACAATCAACTACTTTCTAATAAATGTTGGGGTGAATGGATATGATGTCGAAAAATCAAAAGAGTGAACGCGATCAAATTGAGATGATTACAATAGATCAACTTGTACCACAAGACCATCTTGTCAGAAAGATTGAATCAGCTATTGATTTTTCTTTCATCTATCCACTAGTAGAATCACTATATTCTACATTAGGCCGACCAAGTGTCGACCCAGTAGTTTTAATTAAAATGACATTTGTTCAATATGTATTCGGTATTCGTTCGATGCGTCAAACTATAAAAGAGATTGAAACAAATATGGCGTATCGTTGGTTTTTAGGGTTTGGATTCCATTCGGATGTACCACACTTCTCTACCTTCGGTAAAAATTATGAACGTCGTTTTCAAGACACGGATATCTTTGAACAGATCTTCTATCGAATTCTTAAAGAAATTGCAGATAAAGGATTACTAAGTGCCGACCATGTTTTCATTGATTCTACTCATGTTAAAGCGAGTGCGAATAAACGTAAATTTGAAAAGAAAATAGTTCGTAAAGAGACTCGAGCATATGAAGCGAAACTCCAAGAAGAATTGAATCAAGATCGAATTGATCACGGGAAGAAACCATTCCCGCCAGATAAATTTGAAAAAGAAGAGATGAAGGAGATTAAAGAAAGTACAACAGACCCTGAAAGTGGTTACTATGTAAAAGATGAACGGACAAAGCAGTTTGCTTACTCATTTCATGCGGCAGCGGATCGCTATGGATTTATACTTGGCTCAATTGTGACACCTGGGAATGTTCATGATAGTCATATGCTTCAACCACTTGTTGAAAAGGTAATGGAAAAAGTGAAGAAGCCACTTGCTGTTGCTGCCGATGCTGCTTATAAAACACCTGCAATCACTAAATTCTTATTTGACCAAGATATTCAACCAGCACTTCCTTATACACGCCCCAAGACAAAGGACGGATATTTACGCAAACATGAGTATGTTTATGACGAGTACTATGATTGCTACCTTTGTCCGGAAGGGCAAATCCTAAAATATTCAACAACGACTAAAGATGGAAAACGCCAATATAAATCGAACCCTACTCAGTGTGCGACCTGTCCTTTGCTTGCTCAATGTACAAACAGTAAAGACCACCGAAAAATCATTGAGCGTCATATTTGGGCACATCATGTAGAGGAAGCGGATCATCTTCGTCATCAAAACGAAATTAAACAAATATATGCTAGACGTAAAGAAACGATTGAACGTGTCTTTGCCGATGCAAAAGAAAAGCATGGTATGCGATGGACAACCCTACGAGGGATAAAAAAATTGTCTATGCAGGCGATGCTTACTTTTGCTGCCATGAATTTAAAGAAGCTTGCCAATTGGACATGGCAAGTTAAAGAAACGGTCTAAAATAGAATACTCGCAGAGTGATTTAGCCAAAAATAAATCGATAAAATACCCCAATAATCTATAAAATTACAAAAGGCCTTCAGAATGTGACCATTCTGAAGGCCTTTTGTCGACAATCTGAAGCATGGTATTGAACCATGCTTTTTTATTTGTTTGAGAGTACAAAATGATCAGGGGAGAAATTCAGGTTAATGAATATTGTGTAGGCTTTCGATTTAGGGAAATTTGTTCTGTTATTGTACATAGTGGATCCTTAGATGGCGGATATAATGGGGGAAATTTCCAAAGATTTAATCTAGAGATTTGGATGAGATAACGGTAATATATTCCCTTATTTTAAGAAAAAATTGGAGATTTTTTGATTTAAGGGAAATTTGTTCCGTTATTTTAAAAGGTAAGCCCATAAAATGCGGGAATAGGGTAAAAATTTCCTGTTAGCTGCTGAATAAAAGGGCAAAATTCAAAGATGTGATGAAATAACGATAATATATTCCTTTATTTTAAGGAAAATAAAGGAATTTTCAAATATAAGGGAATTATTTCAGCAGATAGAATAATCAAACAGAGCCATTCACACCATTTAGCATTATCAAATAGAGACAATTCAACCGCAAGATATGACTTATTATAGTAATTTATCATAATTAGTCATAAACCATTGCACATTAAACTAAAAACGGGGTAAGAAAATCAATGTGATTTCTTACCCCATTTCCATATCAATCTACTGTTTTACTCCTATAAAGCGCACCGTTTTCCTATTACCTCAACCCTTTTACTTAACGTTGGTTTCGTATTTGATGAATGCCAAATTAGCCCTAATCATTAAGCTTTCTTTTCTAAAATGCGATTTTGTTTTCTTCTAACATTGTTTAGTAAGATCCATTTCAGTATAGGTGGTACGGCAAAACAGATGAAAAACATTCGGAATAGCTGATAACCGGTTACTGTTGATAGGTCTGCATGAACTTCATGTGCAACGATGACCATTTGTTCCAATCCACCAGGGGCCAAACTTAAGAAGGCAGTCTCAGTTGAAAATGGATTAAAGTGTACAAAAATGAAGCTTAAAATAAAAGTACCGCCAACTAATACGAATCCGTTAAGAAGAGCTAATGTAATGAGTTTAGCTTTGTTCTGCAATTTTTCTGGTTTTAATAATAAACCGATATATCCCCCGATCATTAATTGGGAAAGATCTAATAATGAAGAAGACACTGCGGGTCCTCCAAAACCTGAAATATTGAGGATTGCCGTTCCTATAATAGGACCTACTAAATAAGCAGTGGGCAATTTTATCTTTTGACCGATCTTCGCAAAAATAAAAGATAAAATCAAAAAAAGAACGAGCAATGGAGCTGAAAAATCTGTAACTGTTAATTCATTTAGAAGCGTTTCTGAAGTGACTTGTTCTCCCATCGAGAAAAAAGGAGAGAAAATGAGAAGTGGAACAAAAAAGACAATCATGATCATTCTTGTAACTTGAAAGAAGGTGACGGTCGTTATTTCAATCGTTTTCATCTCTTCGGCAAAAGTAATCATTTGTGAAAGTCCACCAGGAATACTCCCAGTTAATACAGTGGGGTAATCCACCCCTGATAGCTTAGAAACAACGAAGGCCATACTTGCTGCGATGATGATAATCGTCAAAGTCAACAAAAGCATAGATGGTAGGTGAACGATCATTTGTATAAGAGAGTCTTGAGTAAAGGACAAACCTATTGAATAACCAACGATGATTAATCCCATATCTCTTATCCAACTTGGCCAAGTTAAAAATCGAACTGAACGAAAACGTGATGTAATTAACAGAGCCGTCATGGAACCCAATAACCATGGGATAGGGGAGCCAATAAGGTTAAAAATCCATCCGCCGATGAGTGCGATTACAAGTGTACCTAAGAATTGTATTGCTTGATGATTTGTTAGTAAACGCAATTTTTCCATCGCAAAACCTTCTTTTCTATAAATTCCTGTATTTTAGAATTATAGTATACGCTCGACAAAAGAACTATCAATTAGATTCCAAAGTTTTATAGATTATTTTCATCAACCATATGAAAATTTATTATAATGAAGATAAATAGGGTAAAAGCAGTATATAGAAAGTATAGTGATCAAATTTAAAAGACCAAACGTGAGGTGAAGCTAAGATGAATGAGAAAGAAAGTGTATTACATCAATTCGGTAAAAATGCAGAGAAATATGTAACGAGTAAAATCCATGCTAAAGGCAATGATTTGGCAATGGTTGTGGAAATTGCGAGAGAAAATCAAAGCGGTGATTTACTTGATATCGCAACAGGTGGAGGTCATGTGGCCAACGCATTAGCCCCTTTGTTTACAAACGTTGTAGCTTTAGATTTAACACCTGAAATGCTGGAAACAGCCAAAAAATTCATCACATCAAATGGCCATACGAATGTATCTTTTATACAAGGAGATGCATTAAATCTACCGTTTCCTAATCAAACGTTTGGTACGGTCACTTGTCGAATAGCACCCCATCACTTTCCAAATGTAAATCAATTTATTAAAGAAGCTTTTCGAGTTTTAAAAGACAATGGCCTTTTCATCCTAGTAGATAATGTCGCTCCAGAATTGGATGAATATGATCATTTCTATAACTTTGTAGAAAAGAAGAGAGACCCGAGTCATGTTCGAGCTTACAAAAAATCTGAATGGATTGCGTACTTAGAAAAAGAAGGCTTTACGATTCAAACCTTCTCGACTTTTAAAAAGACATTTAACTTTGATGTTTGGTGTGAAATGATGGACGTGCCGCAACAAGACAAAGAGGAATTAAATGCTTATATGAATTCTACATCTAAAAATCTTCAACAGCATTTTTCAATTGAACTGCTAAATGGTCAAGTACAATCTTTTCAAGGGCAATCGATGCTTTTAGTAGCGTCAAAAGGGGAAACGCACTACACGATTTAGTGCGTTTTTTATATTGTCCTACATAAATATATAGGGGATTAATTACCGCCTTGGCTCTATTTTTACAAAGCTTAATACTTTATGATTATCGGCATATCGTACGACACGAATTTTATTATTTTTAGTCCGTCCACCATTATCATGAAGTATTAAATAGAGCTCATCGTTTTTAATTTCATAGCCAATCAGTGGTACCCAGTGATATTTAAATTCCGGTTTTGCCTTCCATTGAAGCGAAAAGTAACAATCAAATTTCATTGCTACCGGTCTACCTTCGTCAAGTTGATGAAGAGCCTCATAGAGAGTACAGCTAGCCACATTCCATTTAGGGCCTAGATATCGTTGTAAATTTTTAATGAGCCTCCATTTAAATAACCCAATTTTTGTTCCACCAAGCATTTCGTATAATATATTCACATCTTTCGAAACAGTTGGGTCCTCAAAAAGATAATTTAGTATAACGTGAACTGTCGTAGGGCCACATGCTGAATTTTGATATTCCGCCTTAACTTCCTCACTATATTGCGACATCCCTTTAAAATTAATTAGCATTGATCTCGAACCCCCTTATATCAGTTAAAAGTGCTCTGTAACAAATCTCAAAAGATTAAGTCTAATTATATATAACTTTTATTATAGGGAGATTAAATGAATGCAACAAATAAAACAAATAAAACAAATAATCTTAACAATTGGGATGATTTTATTGTTTACGATGACTGCTTCAGCTTTATCTTGGGCGTATGCATTTGTTGTCTATAATGGGAATGTCTATGAAGTGACGGATTAGGTAGTATCAGAATCCGAAATTGATCAACAAATTGGAGAAGTAACATCAAAACCAGATGATCAAACAGGAGACTACTATGGCGACGCTTCGAATTTTTACGAAATCGGGACAAAATATTATGAAATGAAAGGGACCTCCCAAAAAGAAGCGATAGCTGTTGAAAATGGCAACGGACAGTTTAAAAAGGCAGAGTTCAGACACGAAGCACCTATTGGATCGAGAATTCCGTATCAAGGAATTATAAACGGTGTGTTGGCCATCATTCTAATTTCTTTGATTTTCTATTGGAGAAAAAAGGTAAAGAGGCTTGGGCATAGTTAGAATTTCTTTATAGAACGACTAATATCTATATTAAATTTTTATGCTTTATTTTTTGACTCCAATAGATTAATAAGTGTTAGCCATTCTCCAGAAACCGCGGCCTACCACTGTAAGCCGGGCAAAATATCCGGAATGTTTAGAATGACACATTATATATGAGCAGTCCTTACACAAAGCCGGGGGCAAAAACGCCACGGCCGCATGTCTTGCCCCCATGACCAACGTCCGTGCTCCTGCGGTTACTCGTCGCAAAATAAATTTTGTTGGCCTCATAGACAAGTCGAAAAGACATGTTTCAACATGGCTTTGCGGCTTGTGTGGAGAGCGAAAACGCCACGGCCGCATGTCTAGCTCCCATGACCAACATCGTGTTAGCCTCTTAGACCGCTCATTTGGATATACTTTATTAGAATTAAGATTAGAATGATTTCCACATTAAATGTACGCTTTTTCTTTTTGTTCTACTAGTTGTAGGAGTAAGATGTATAGTAGAGACTTATGAGAATTATTGGGGGAATACTTTTGAAAAAATATAAAACATTATTATTCGATTTAGATGACACACTATTAGATTTTGGGGCAACGGAAGACGCTGCATTACGACAACTTTTCGATGATCAAAAAATGACCCTAACTCCTGAAATAAAAGCCCATTATAAAAAAATAAACGAAGGATTATGGAAATCGTTTGAAAGAGGAGAAATTGACCGAGAAGAACTCTTGAATACTCGCTTTTCAAACTTTTTTAAAGAATACGGGATTGAAGTAGATGGCGCATTGTTAGAATCGAAATATCGCAACTTCTTAAAAGAAGGGCATCATTTAATCGAAGGTGCAGTGGAATTAATTAGTACGTTACATAAGAACTTTGAATTATATATAGTAACAAACGGTGATTCCACTACACAATTCCAACGGCTGAAAGACTCCGGACTTGCGCCATTTTTTAAAGATGTGTTTGTATCAGAAGATGCAGGTTTTCAAAAACCTACAAAAGAGTTTTTCGATTTTGCCTTTAAACAGATAGAGAATTTCGAAAAAGAAAAATCTATCATAATCGGCGATTCTCTAACGGCAGATATTACAGGTGGACACAATGTTGGAATGGACACTTGTTGGATTAATACGAGAGGAAAGATCAATGATACTAACATTATTCCAACATATGAAATTAAACATTTGAATGAGTTGTACCAAATCTTAGGTGTGGAATTATAATTAAATGAAACACACTGGGGCGTCTTTTTTAGCTCCTACATTCAAATAAGAAAATTCATCAACTAAAATTCCTACTAACGCCGAGAACTAAGAAGGGCTGTCCAAAATCTAAATGGACAGCCCCTTAATTATAAATCCTATTTTCCTTCTTTACGACGAACAGTTATCGTTTCTCCGCCAATACCCCAGTTATCTGTATCTACCTCGTCGATCACAACAACAGTAGTGTTTGGGTTTTTACCTAATACATCTACTAATAATTGTGTAGCGCCTGCAATCAGTTCAGCTTTCTTTTCTGGTGTAACATTTTCGTTAGTAATTTTAATATTTACGTATGGCATTTATGGCATCCCCTTTCAACATATTATTTTAATTATAATTCATAAAAATGGTAATTCACACAAATTAATATATAGACAATTAAAGAAGTGAGATTACATGGGGTTCCATAGTGAGTTTATTCGAATCGATGACCTATAAAAATGATTCCATATTTATTAGCTGTTTCACATAATTTCATCTTCGAAACAACTTTGTTAACATAGTAGGTAGGAGGAAGGTAAATGAAATTTATTAATAAACAACTAATCAATTATGGAGTAGATCCAACATTTTCTAAGTATCTTTCAATAAGTAGTCTTGATTACTTTTATTGTGCTTATTTGTATCATTGCAAATTTTATTACGAAAAAAATAGTGATTCGTTTAATTACACATATTGTGAACAATAATAAGTTTCGGTGGGATAACATTCTATTAGAAAAGAAAGTTTTTCATAAGTTATCTCACTTCGTTCCAGCGATTATTATTTATTATTTTGCACAATCTTTTCCAACCTATCAATCTCTCATTGAAAAAGGTGCAATTACATATATAATTCTTGTCGCATTAAGCGTACTAAACACACTATTGAACGCTGTTAATGACATATATCAAAACTTTGAAGTGTCAAAAGTGAAACCTATTAAAGGATATATTCAAGTAGTTAAAATCGTCGTTTTTGTTCTAGGGATTATTTTGGTCATAGCGAACTTAATCGGTGAAAGTCCACTCATTATTTTAAGTGGTCTAGGTGCACTTTCTGCTGTATTGCTGCTGGTTTTTAGAGATTCTTTACTAGGCCTCGTTGCAGGAATTCAGTTAACGTCGAACGATATGGTACGAGTAGGGGACTGGATTGAAATGCCGAAATACGGAGCTGATGGGGATGTTATTGATCTTTCACTAAACACCGTAAAAGTACAGAATTTCGATAAAACCATTACAACCATTCCAAGTTATGCTTTAATTTCTGACTCATTTAAAAACTGGAGAGGGATGCAGGTAACTGGTGGTAGACGCATTAAGCGCTCATTATTTATAGATACAACTAGTATTTCCTTCTGTACAGTGGAGATGATTGAGAAGTTTCGGAACATCCATTATCTTACGGATTATATTGAAACTAGACAACGTGAAATTGCAGAATTTAATATTAAAAACCGCATCAATATAAGTAATTCTGTTAATGGTCGAGCACTTACAAATATTGGTGTATTTCGGGCTTATATTAGTCAATATATAAAAAATCATCCGGGAATCCATAAAGAAATGACGACGATGGTAGGACAATTAGCTCCGACTGAACATGGTTTACCAATCGAGATCTATGCTTTTTCAAATGATGTGAATTGGGCAGTGTATGAGTCTATTCAATCTGACATTTTCGACCATCTATTTGCAGTAGCACCAGAGTTCGGGATTCGACTATACCAAAATCCAACTGGAAATGATTTTAAAGCATTTAATCCATCCCCATTAAATAAACCTGAAGCCGATTCTCATTAAAATGAGATTGTAAAATTAAAGGTGCTATCCAAGAAGTCTAAATGACTTAAGGATAGGACCTTTTTAAAACTGATAAAAAAATGGAGAATAGCTGTTTAAAGTCTAAATAAATGCCTTCCATTTCTCGCCCTAACTTTACACTAAACTAAATTGAAGATTTTCTCTTCTTACATTAACCTCAAGCTAACTTATTAAATGTAAATCCCAACCTTTTTTTGTGTGTAAAAGGAATTATTTTATATGCTGATTAATTGGTTATTAAGAACTGCATTAATCTATTTTTATCACGATAATTTGATAAATAGAATAACTTTATTTTATGTATTTTATCAATTTAATAACAGTCGCTATTATATACCTATCTTGCTATGCGAAGAACAATTTGTTAAATATATTTCACCTATTTTTCAAGGACTTTAAAAAGCACATATTTATAAACATAATCAGGAATGTGTCTAAATACCTAATTTGAACCCTGCTAAAATTTAATGTTACAGTATTAATATATTACTCTACTAAGAGGAGCGATAATTTTTTAGGATTAGCTACCCATTTAAAAGAGGATCGATATTCAAAATTGATGTCAGAATTTTCGAAAAATAAATAAAAAGTTTCGACATATGCAATGTTTGAATTAGGTTAAAAATTGGAGGTACTTATGATTAAATTTGAAAATGTATCAAAGGTGTACGAAGGTGGATTTCAAGCTGTTAAGTCTCTTAATTTTGAAATCCAGAAAGGGGAATTGCTTGTACTGATTGGGCCGAGTGGTTCGGGGAAGTCAACAACTATGAAGATGATTAACCGAATTAACCCTCATTCAAGTGGTCGAATTACGATCAACGGCAAAGATATCACCTCTTATAATGTTGCAGAACTTCGAAGAAATATCGGTTATGTAATTCAGCAAATTGGACTTTTCCCCCATTACACAATCGAAAAAAATATTGCGATTGTTCCTCAGCTCAAAGGTTGGGCTGAGAAAGACATTAAATCACGAGTTAAAGAGCTGCTCGAATTAGTCGGACTGGATCCCGAAATTCATGCAACTCGTTATCCGAAAGAACTTTCTGGAGGACAGCAACAACGTGTCGGTATTGCAAGGGCACTTGCTTCAAATCCAGATATCATTTTAATGGATGAACCGTTCAGTGCGTTAGACCCGCTTACTCGGGAACAACTGCAGGTAGAGCTAATCACATTACACAAAAAACTTAAAAAGACAATTGTTTTTGTAACCCATGATATCGATGAAGCATTAAAAATGGGTGACCGTATCGCAATTATGAAGGATGGAGACATACTTCAATTAGACACCCCAGAAAAATTACTACATGAACCAACTCACGGATTCGTAGAGGAGTTTATTGGTAAACACCGCATTACCCAGAATCCTGATCTGATGCCAGTCACTGAAATTATGGCAGAAACCATTGTTACTTCTTCTCCTCAGAAATCTCCAGAAAGGGCGATCTCACTTATTCGCCAACGGAAAATCACGAATCTTATTATCCAAGACACTGATGGTAGATTGCTAGGTATTGTATCTGCTTATGATCTACTCAAAAAAATGGGTACTGTCAAAACGATTGATGAAATCATGGTACCTGCAGAGCCATATTTACTTGATACTGCAACAGCGAAAGATGCTATTGTTCTTATTGATGTTGCTCCTTTTGGAATGATTCCGATTGTTGATAAGGACCATAAACTTGTTGGACTTGTCACACGGGGCTCCTTACTTTCTGCCTTATCTAGTCAGTGGATAGAAACGGAGGAGGAAGATCAAGATGAATAATATGAATATATGGCAACAACTAGTTGAGCAAACACAGTTACGTTGGGGGGAAGTACTTGAAGCAACATTTGTACATATCCAACTCGTATTCTTCTCAATGATCATCGCAACTGTATTAGCGGTCACTCTTGGAATTGTAGTAACACGTGTACCTTGGCTTAAGACCATTGTACTTGGCGGAACAGGTGTCCTACAGACAATACCAAGTTTAGCGTTGCTCGGTTTTATGATCCCGATTTTTGGAATTGGTGTATACACTGCCATTGCGGCATTATTTCTTTACTCATTACTTCCGATTATGCGAAACACCTATACCGGGATTAAAGATGTTGACCAGGCAACTATTGAGGCAGCAAGAGGATTAGGTATGACGAATATGCAAATATTATTTAAAGTGGAACTCCCTCTTGCAATTCCAGTTATTATGGCCGGTATCCGTACAGCTGCTGTTATTAATGTCGGAAATGCCACACTCGCCGCCTTTATTGGAGCAGGTGGACTTGGAGACTTTATTTTCCTAGGCATTACACGTGGAATCGACGGGCTAATTTTACTAGGAGCAATCCCAGCTACCCTTCTTGCCATTGTCATCGAAACATTCTTTAGTGCTGTTGAACGTTGGACAACACCGAAAGGATTGAGAAAATAAAATGAGGCTTAGAAAAAAACTTCCACTAGTAATGCTGATGTTTCTCATTATAAGTACGCTATCAGGATGTATTTTTATCGAAAAGGATTCGCTCCGACTCGGATCGAGAAATAATACGGAAAGTATTATTTTGTCAAATATCATGGGACAATTGATTGAAGATCGATTGGGGATTGATGTTCTTTATAAAGAAAATCTTGGTGGTTCAAACGTTGTCTGGAACGCGATGACAAATGGACATATCGATGTAATTCCTGATTATACAGGAACCATTGTCGTTACTTATTACCATGAAGAGCCAGGAACTGCAGAGGAAACATTGGAGGCAACAAAACGTCTTGTTGAAACCGATAATATAGTTGCATTGAACCCTTTTGGTTTTAACAACACGTATACACTTGCATTGGATGAAGGGAAAGCAGAAGAACTAGGAGTTGTAACGTTTAGTGACTTCGCCGAGTATTCACAGGACTTCAGGTTAGGTGCAGTATTTGAATTCATCGATAGACCAGATGGGTTGCCTGGCTTCCAAAAAGAATATAACATTAATTTCAAAGACGTTAAAGGCATGGATCACGGTATGATGTATCGCTCCATTAACGCGGGTGAAGTGGACGTAATTAACTCATATACAACAGATGGGCAGCTTCAAATATACGATTTACGTGTGTTAGAGGACGATAAATCTTATTTCCCGCCATACCATGCGCTTCCCCTTGTCCGGAAAGAAACACTTCATGAATATCCTGAACTCGAGGGAGTGTTAGGTCTTCTTGAAGGTATGATCAATGAAGAAACAATGCAAATCATGAATGGCAAAGTCGACAACGAAGGGATGATGGTGGAACGTGTTGCTCAAGAATTTCTTATTGAGTCGGGTTTAATTGATAAGAAATAAACTATGCACACCTTTGTGATATTAAAAAAGGCTATCTTTTTTTGAATATGAATTCTTAAAAGATAGCCTCTTCGTTTTCAATTATACATTAGCCGATAAATATTCTTTTACATCTTCTGGTGTTTTTGCATTGGCACTGTGTAAGTGTGCTTGTTTTTCACCATTTTTGTAAATTAGTAAACTAGGAATACCCATCACTTGATATTTTTCAGCTAGTTCAGGGAATTCATCACGGTTAATTTCATACCATTCGAATTGGCTGTACTCTTCAATGATTGGATCGATGAACATGTTCATACGTGTGCAATCTGGGCACCAACCTGCATAAAATTTTACGACTACTGGTTGTTCAGAACCAATAATTTCATTAAATTGTTCAATAGATGTAATTTCTTTCATGAATATTCACACTCCTTACATGCTAGTTTACACATTAAAAGGCATGTCGAAAAGAAATTTGCTTAGGACCTATATGTATGCATTTTGAAGAATATAAAAGAAAGTGAATTTATTAGGCATCTTATAAAAGGTATTTTAATACAATGAATTAACAGAAAATTAAAATAAAAGCATTGCCAAAATTAAGAAAATAAACTACACTAAGAACAGAAAAGTTGCATTTTTGAAATTACAACGAGTTTAACTAGAAAACTTTCTACATATAGAATTGTAGAGAAGGAATTAGAGGAATCGAAGAAGATTCATTTTTTTTAACCTAAAAATGAATGGCCATTCATTCAAAACCATAAGGGTAAGGGGGATTTGCTCTTGACGTTCAAAATTCAAAAAGCAGCCGTATTAGGCTCGGGGGTAATGGGTTCAGGTATTGCAGCGCATTTAGCAAATATCGGGATTCCAACATTATTATTAGATATCGTTCCAAAACAACTTACAAAAGAAGAGGAACAAAAGGGATTGACACTAGAACATGTCCAAGTAAGAAATCGATTTGCACAAGGAGCGGTACAAAAATTATTAAAACAAAAACCAGCTCCACTTACTTCGAAAAAGAATCTTTCCTTAATTTCAGTCGGAAATTTAGAAGATCATCTCGAACAATTAAGTGACGTTGATTGGATTATTGAAGTCGTTGTTGAAAATCTAGAAATTAAAAAGAGTGTTTTTGAAAAAATTGACCAAGTACGAAAACCGGGTACCATCATTAGCTCTAATACATCGGGTATTAGTGTGAATGCAATGATTGAAGGACGTTCAGAGGATTTCCAAAATCACTTTTTAGGCACGCATTTCTTTAATCCACCAAGATATTTAAAATTACTTGAGATTATTCCAACAGAGAAAACATCTCCTGAAGTCGTTTCGTTTATGAAAACGTTTGCTGAAGATGTATTAGGGAAAGGCGTCGTGATCGGAAAAGATACGCCAAACTTTGTTGCGAATCGAATCGGAACATATGGTTTATTAGTTACATTACGTGAAATGCTAGAACGTGGCTATTCGGTTGGTGAGGTAGATTCTGTTACGGGTCCATTAATTGGACGCCCTAAATCAGCAACATTCCGTACTCTTGATGTCGTGGGACTTGATACATTTTTACATGTTGCAAAAACAGTATATGACCAAACATCGGGAGAAGAACAAAAAGTATTTGAAGTACCTGAACTAATGCAAAAGATGGTTGAGAGAGGCTGGCTTGGGGCAAAGTCTGGTCAAGGATTCTTTGTGAAAAAAGGAAAAGACATTTACGAGATCGAGCCAAATTCATTTGAATACGTTCCTGTGAAAAAACTTCAAACACCTTCCATTGCATTAGCAGGTCAAACGAAGGGTCTTCATAATAAAGTGAAAACGCTAGTGTACGCGAAAGATCGAACGGGTGAACTACTTTGGAATATCTTTGCACCTACATTATTATACTCAGCAAACCTTGTAGGAGAAATTGCAGACACAATTGTAGAAATCGATAACGCAATGAAATGGGGATTTGGTTGGGCTCAAGGGCCGTTTGAAATGTGGGATGCAATAGGAGTTAAAGATTCTGTTTCGAAGATGGAGGCAGAAGGTAGAGAAGTCCCTCCATTTCTAAAAGAGTTTTTAGCGCAAGGCTATGAAACTTTTTACGCTGAAATAGATGGAGATTTAACTTTCTATGATGGTGCTAGTTTTTCAAAAGTGCAAGTAAATGAAAAAGTTATAGATTTAAAACGTTATAAGAAAAAGCATGGGGTCATTAAATCAAATAGTGGTGCTAGTTTAGTAGATTTAGGAGATGGCATTGCGTTATTAGAGTTTCATTCCAAATCAAATGCCATTGGTTTAGATATTGTTCAAATGATTAACTATGCGATTGATGAAGTGGAAGCAAATTATAAAGGTCTTGTATTTGGGAACCAGGGCAAAAACTTCTGTGTTGGGGCAAACCTTGGCATGATCTTAATGGAAGCCCAAGATGACAATATATTCGAGTTAGACTTTACGATTCGATCGTTCCAAAAAGCGATGCGTCGTATTAAATATTGTAAAAAGCCTGTTGTTGCTGCGCCGTTTGGTATGACACTTGGTGGGGGAGCTGAGGTATGTTTACCTGCAAGACACATTCAAGCATCTAGTGAAACGTATATGGGGTTAGTTGAAGTGGGTGTTGGCTTGATTCCAGGTGGTGGCGGAAATTTAGCTCTTTATGAAAAGTTTATTCAAGGCCTGCCAAATGGAGTAGAAATCGATTATCAAGCGATTGCAAATAAAGTTTTCGAAACGATTGCCCTTGCAAAAGTTTCAACTTCAGGGGAAGAAGCACGTGAAAATAACTTCTTAAACTTTGCGGATGGTATTTCTGTTAACCCCGATCACTTAATTTACGATGCGAAACAAAGGGCGCTTGCACTGTATGAAGCTGGTTATGTTGCACCTCTACCTCAAAAAATTAAAGTAGTAGGAGCTCCAGGTTATGCAACGTTAGTGTTAGGTGCGCAAGGTATGTACAGTTCAGGGTATATCAGTGAGCATGATTTAAAAATCGCGAAAAAATTAGCGTATGTAATTGCTGGTGGGTTAGTGCCATATGGAACAGAAGTCACGGAAGAATACTACTTAAATTTAGAAAGAGAAGCATTCCTTCAATTAGTTGCAGATCCAAAATCACAACAAAGAATGCAACACATGTTGTTAAAAGGAAAACCTTTAAGAAACTAACTTCTTTTTATCAATAAATAAATTACTAAATTAGTAGATATGCAAACGTTAAGGGGGTTATATGAAATGCGTGAAGCTGTGATCGTTTCTGGTGCTAGAACACCGATTGGAAAAGCAAAGAAGGGGGCCCTTGCAACAGTTCGACCAGATGATTTTGGTGCAGTTGTAGTAAAGGAAACGTTAAAAAGAGCAGGTTACGATGGACCGATTGATGATTTAATCATGGGCTGTGCTATGCCAGAAGCCGAACAAGGAATGAATATCGCACGTAATATTGGTGCATTAGCGGGATTACCTGATTCCACACCAGCCATTACAATAAACCGATTTTGTTCATCAGGACTACAATCGATTGCCTATGCAGCAGAGCGAATTATGCTCGGTCACTCGAAAGCAATTGTTGCCGGTGGGGTAGAGTCGATGAGCATGATTCCAATGACAGGAAATACCATTCGACTAAATCCGAAGTTAGCTGAAGAAGCACCGCAATACTATATGAGCATGGGGCATACGGCTGAAGAGGTTGCAAACCGTTATGAAGTTAGTAGAGAAGACCAAGATGCCTTTGCTGTTCGTTCCCATGAGTTAGCACATAAAGCAATTCAAGAAGGGAAATTTCAAGACGAAATTGTACCAGTTGAAGTGGTTCAACATTATGTAGATGATCATCATCAATTAAAACAAAAGAACTTTACATTTTCACAGGATGAAGGGGTTCGACCAGGCACAAGTGTAGAAGTTTTAGGAAAATTACGTCCTGCATTTCATGTGAAGGGCTCTGTCACAGCTGGTAATTCATCGCAAACTTCTGATGGGGCTGCAGCTGTTCTCGTCATGGATCGTGAAGAGGCTGAGGCACAAGGTTTAAAACCAATGGCGAAATTTTTAGGATTTGCTGTTGGCGGGGTTCCACCTGAAGTAATGGGGATTGGTCCAATCGTAGCAGTACCAAAAGCGTTAAAAATCGCTGGACTAAATCAAGAAGATATCGATCTATGGGAAATTAATGAAGCATTTGCTTCCCAGTCCCTTCAAGTTGTCCGTCATTTAGGAATTGACCTAAATAAAGTCAATGTCAATGGTGGTGCCATTGCTTTAGGCCATCCACTAGGAGCAACGGGGGCAGTTCTTACATTAAAACTGATCCATGAATTAAAAAGACAAGGTAAAAAATACGGGGTAGTGACGATGTGTATTGGTGGCGGTATGGGGGCCGCTGGGGTGTTTGAAATACTTTAAAACTTTAACTTTTTGAAGTTGGTTAATTTTATGAGCAATGTTATCCAGTTTCGGACGCCACACTCTCGAGGTCGCTTCTGTCACTCGGTCGAAAGCTGAAAAGATGCTTTCGATTCGTGCCTTCCGCAGCACATGGATGTGCAAGTGCCGACTAGGCCACAGGACGTGGCGGTTTTGTCGGCCAGCGCTTGTCGGGTGTAAGCGGGCGTCCTACACTTTTAGGTAGGGGAGGAAATAAATTTGGTTCAAACAAAAAATGTAATTAAAGGTGGAAGTTTTTTAATTGAAGAAGTAGATGTAGAGCGTGTATTCACTCCTGAAGACTTTACTGATGAGCAAAAAATGATTGCCAAAACAACCGAAGAGTATGTAACAAATGAAGTACTACCTTATATAGAAAACCTAGAAAATCATGAGTTTGAACATTCTGTGCGATTATTGAAGAAAGCTGGAGAGTTAGGACTATTAGCTGCAGATGTTCCTGAGGAGTATGAGGGGCTTGGATTAGATAAAGTCTCTTCTGCTTTAATTGCAGAAAAAATGTCAGTGGCAGGTGGGTTCTCAATTTCCCATGGTGCTCACGTTGGTATTGGGTCTCTTCCAATTGTGTTGTTCGGTAACGAAGATCAAAAACAAAAGTACTTACCAAAATTAGCGAGTGGCGAATTACTAGCTGCGTATGCCTTAACAGAGCCAGGTTCCGGTTCGGATGCATTAGGTGCGAAATCAACTGCCAAGTTAAATGCTGCTGGAACACATTATGTTTTAAATGGTGAGAAACAATGGATTACAAATGCGGGGTTTGCAGATGTATTTGTGGTGTATGCGAAAGTGGATGGGGAGAAGTTCACTGCCTTTATCGTAGAAAGAAAGTTCCCAGGTGTTTCAGTTGGGGCCGAAGAAAAGAAAATGGGCATTAAATCATCTTCTACTCGCACATTGATTTTACAAGATGCACAAGTGCCGGTAGAAAATGTACTAGGTGAAATCGGGCGCGGTCACGTGATTGCCTTTAATATTTTAAACATTGGCCGTTATAAATTAGGGGTTGGAACAATCGGCGGTTCAAAACGAGCGTTAGAATTAACAATCCAATATACAAACGGACGTCAACAATTCAAAACGCCACTTTCTGGATTTAATTTAACAAAAGAAAAACTCGCAACGATGGCGTCGCATTTATATGCATCAGAATCCCTGAACTATCGTACAGTTGGTTACTTTGAAGACCGTTTAAGCCAATTATCTGAAGAAGAACAAAAAGACGGTAAAGTAATCGCTGCAGCTATTGCAGAATACGCCATTGAATGTTCAATTGCAAAAGTAGTAGGATCTGAAACATTAGACTATATTGCGGATGAGGCAGTCCAACTGCATGGTGGATATGGCTTCATGTCAGAATATGAAGTAGAAAGAATTTATCGTGATTCACGTATTAACCGCATTTTTGAAGGGACAAATGAAATTAATCGTCTAATCGTTCCTGGAACATTTATGAAGAAAGCACTAAAAGGGGAACTACCACTTTTACAAGTTGCTCAAAACTTACAACAAGAGCTATTAATGTTAATGCCTGAAGAAATTGAAGATGCGCCATTAGCTCAAGAAAAGTACCTTGTAAAAAATGCGAAGAAAATTGGGGTTTTAGCAGCAGGTATAGCTGCTCAGAAGTTTGGAACAAAATTAGAAGCAGAACAAGAAGTGCTTGTTAACATTGCAAATATTGCGAACCAATTATATGCAATGGAATCAGCGGTAATCCGTACTGCGAAGGCAATTGCACGTGATGGAGTAGAAAAGTCAAATCAAAAACTACTTTATACAGAAATCTATTGCCAAGAAGCATTCGCTGAAATTGAAAAAGAAGCAAAAGAAATCATTTTAGCCTCAACTGATGGGGACGCGGGTCGTATGACTTTATCTGCATTACGTAAACTAATTCGTTCCAATCCATATAACTTGATCTTAAAGAAAAGAGAAGCGGCGAGTAAATTGATTGAAGCAGAAAAATATATTGTGTAACAAATAGTGAAATGAATAATTCGTACAAAGCTGTGACAACAATAATGTCATAGCTTTTTTCTGTTATACTATAATTGATATTTTTTACACAAATTATTAGCTATCAATGAAGGAGCGTTCTTTATGACACTCAAGATTTATCAATACCCAAAATGTTCTACTTGTAGAAAAGCACAAAAATGGTTATCTGAAAATGGAATTGAACACGAAGCCATTCATATTGTGGAAGATACACCAACATTAGAACAACTAAAATCTTATTGGCAAGCAAGTGGTTTACCATTAAAAAAATTCTTTAATACCTCTGGCATGAAGTATAAAACACTCGGCTTAAAGGATAAATTAACTACAATGACAGAAGAAGAGCAACTTGAACTGCTTGCATCTGATGGAATGTTAATTAAACGGCCTATAGTTACAGATGGTGAAAAAGTTACTTTAGGATTTAAAGAAATAGAATTCACAGAAATTTGGAAGAATTAAATATATTTAGAAATTACTCACAAAGAATTAATGATCGATTTTTTACCTATAAACGAACATTTAAATTAAATATTCACAGAATGTTCGTGTTATGTGTGTTGACACGCAAGTAGTCAGGACTTAAAATATTCTTTGTATTTCAAAAAGGTTATGGTTTCTGGTGGATATGTGGGGTTTTTGAATGTCAATCGGATAAAAAAGTAATGTTCGGCTTTACTGAAAAAATTCTATTTATGAAATTAACTCAAGTATCTTGTTTTTGATTTGAAATTGTGTCAAACTAATCATGAAATTACATATTTGGAGGGGTTTTTAGTGAGTACACCTAAAGATTTACGTTATTCAAAAGAACACGAATGGGTAAAAGTTGAAGATGGGAAAGCACGCGTTGGTATTACACACTTTGCACAACATGAATTAGGCGATATCGTGTTTGTTGAATTACCACAAGTTGGAGACGAAGTTCAATTAAACCAACCATTTGGTAGCGTTGAATCAGTTAAAACTGTATCTGAGCTATATGCACCAGTTTCAGGTAAAGTTGTAGAAGTAAACAGCGAGTTAGAAGATAGCCCAGAGTTCGTAAATGAATCACCATACGAAAATGCATGGATGATCGTTGTTGAACTATCTGATGCTTCAGAAGTGGACAGCCTGTTAACACCTGAACAATACGAAGAGTTAATTGAAGAATAATTTATTTTTTAAAAACGCCAGTATCTAACTGGCGTTTTTTCTTTTGAAAAGTGGAGGAAATTACCTTTTTCTTCTATTATTCATAGCCTCTGCAATTTGCTCGGAATTTGGATTTTCTTCCTTTTGTAATTGAGCAATGATGTTATGATAATCTTCCTCATTACGATTTTGATTTAATTTATATGCTGCTTGAATTTCCTCTACTTTAATTTTGAAGCCAATATTTCCTTTTAATTCACTTTGTAACTTTAGTTATATCTTATGAATAATACAATTCTCGTTTATTGTTGGCAAAAAACATGTTGTTCTAATAATATAATAATGAAGACATTTTTTAATTTTTAGCTGTTACCTTTAATTGACAAATCGTGGGGTGAGCCAAATGACTGTTGAAAAGTGTATTATTGTAGAAGGTCGTTCGGATAAACTGAAAATAGAACCGATCTTTGCTGAGGATGTTACAATTCTTTGTACAAATGGAACAATTAGTGAAGATGATCTTTTAGATTTACTCGAACCTTTTGAACAACATGACCTCTATACATTATTTGATGCAGATAATTCCGGTGAAAAGTTACGGAAGTTAACAAGAAGAACGTATTCTGAAGCAGTTCATTTATTGATCCCGAGAACGTATATAGAGGTTGCAAATGCACCTAGTAAGGTATTGGCCCATATTTTAAATGAAGCAAGATTTGTTGTTCATAAACAATATCTAACTTTATCAGAATAATATTCTAAAAAAAGAAATTGAAAAATTGATGTTATAGGATGAGAACGATGGAAGAATGGAATCAACAAGAATGGGAAAAACATATTAACGAAAATGAAGTATCGGCATTTTATTTATATACCCCAATGTGCGGAACATGTGCTGTGGCATCAAAAATGATGGAAGTTATTGAAAATGTCGTGCCAAACATTCCAATTGGAAAAGCCAATATTAATTACCTAGAACAGGTTGCTTATGATTATAAAGTCGAGAGTGTGCCATGTTTACTTATTAGTCGAAATGGCAAAGTGGAAGAAAAAGTATATGCTTTTCAATCAGTGCAACATCTATATGAAAAGTTAAAAAATTAATTGACTAAGTAGAGTACGCATGATACATTTACATTCGTAAAATTAAAATTTAATAACTATACTCTTATAAAGAGCGGTGGAGGGAAGTGCCCTATGAAACCCGGCAACCATCACGAAGGTGAAAAGGTGCCAAGTCACGCGAAGTGGATACTTTGGAAGATAAGAGGACGGTTAGCGTGTGATAGATATGTACTTAAACGATAACCCTTCTACTTTTCTTTTTGTAGAAGGGTTTTTATTTGTAATATAACTATCTCGCTAAAATTGCACATAATAAATTGAACTTATAGTGGAGTAACAACTAGAAGAATCAGCAGTTAAATGCAAATGAATTCATTTGTATTTAGAATAAAGGAGCTTTTTATGATTCAATTAAAAAATGTATCAAAAATATACAGAACGAAGAATGGTGAAATTTCTGCAGTCAATGATGTGAATCTGTCCATCAATAAAGGGGAAATTTTCGGAATTATTGGTTATAGTGGTGCAGGTAAAAGTACGCTTATTCGCTTGTTAAATGGGTTGGAAAAACCTAGTAATGGAACAGTTGAAGTAAATGGACAACTGATCTCCTCTATTACTGGCAATAAGCTTCGTGTTGCCCGCCAAAAAATAAGTATGATTTTCCAACATTTCAACTTATTATGGTCACGAACTGTAGCGGACAATATTGCATTTCCTTTAGAAATTGCAGGAATTGCCAAAAGTGAACGTGATAAAAAGGTGAAGGAATTAATTGATTTAGTGGGCTTAAGTGGAAGAGAGAATGCCTATCCTTCTCAATTATCTGGTGGTCAAAAGCAACGTGTAGGTATTGCAAGAGCACTTGCCAATAATCCTGAGGTATTACTTTGTGATGAAGCAACAAGTGCACTGGATCCGGAAACTACGGATTCAATACTAGAACTATTATTAGATATTAATAAGAGACTAGGCTTAACAATCGTATTAATTACACACGAAATGCATGTCATCAAAAAAATATGTAATAGAGTTGCGGTAATGGAAGCTGGACGAGTTGTAGAACAAGGGGAAGTATTACAAGTGTTCCAAAACCCACAAGCTGATATTACGAAAAACTTTGTACACCAAATAACTGGCTCAAAAGAATCAAAAGTATCTATTGAACAGATATTAATTAATTACCCAACAGGGAGAATCGTTAAACTAACATTTGTAGGACAAAAAACGGAACAACCTGTCATTTCAAAGCTTATTAAACAATTTAATGTAGAAGTAAATATTGTTCACGGAAATATTTCACAAACAACAAGCGGACCTTATGGAACATTACTGATCCAAATTGATGGAGATGCACAAAATGTTCAAAATGCATTAGCATTTTTAGAAACGAACGAAATTCAAACGGAGGTGATTGAGCATGCTTAATCAATTATTTCCGAATGTCGACTGGCCAGATATGTGGCAAGCAACGTATGACACAATTTATATGACAGCGATTTCGACTGTCGCAACATTTATAATAGGATTAGCTATTGGGCTTCTGCTCTTTTTAACAAGTCCACATCAAATTTGGGCCAATAAGGTGGCTAATTTTATTACGGGTTCGCTCGTTAATATTTTTAGATCGATTCCATTTATCGTTTTAATTATTTTACTAATTCCATTCACGAAGTTTTTACTTGGTACAATTCGTGGGGTCAATGCAGCATTGCCAGCTTTAATTATTGGTGCCGCTCCTTTTTATGCCCGTCTTGTATTAATTGCTCTTCGTGAAATCGATAAAGGTGTTATTGAAGCCGCTCGTTCTATGGGGGCAAAAACATCTACGATCATTTGGAAAGTCCTTATTCCTGAATCTTTACCAGCTTTATTTTCTGGTATTACTGTTACAGCGGTTATGTTAGTTGGATATACAGCGATGGCTGGTGTAATCGGTGCAGGTGGTTTAGGGAACTTAGCATTCATTGATGGTTTCCAACGAAGTAGAGATGATGTAACATTAATGGCAACGATTGTAATATTAATTGTTGTATTTGTTATTCAATTTATTGGAGATTTCATCACTTCGAAAACAGATAAGCGTTAAATTACCTTTTGGTGTTCAGGCAATTGCCATCACATAAATTATTATTTTTAAAGGAGAGCCAAAGATGAAGAAATTTTTATCGTTCTTAATTTTATCAGCTTTCGTACTAGTATTAGCAGCTTGTGGTACTAAAGAAGAGTCTACTACTAACGAAACAACTGATGAAGGTACAGCAACTGAAGAAACTGAAACAACAGCTTTAAAAGTAGGAGCTTCTAACGGTTTACATGATATAATTTTAGAACAAGCAAAACCTATTTTAGCTGAACAAGGTGTCGAATTAGAAATCGTCCCTTACCAAGACTATGTAATGCCTAACCAAGATTTAGAATCTGGTGACTTAGATGCAAACTATTTCCAACACATTCCTTATTTAGAAAATGAAATGAAAGAAAAAGGTTATGACTTTGCAAACGCTGGTGGAATTCATATCGAGCCTATCGGTATCTATTCTCAAAAATATAAATCTTTAGATGAACTTCCTGATGGTGCAACAATTATTATTTCAAACTCTGTAACAGACCAAGGTCGTATTTTATCGATGCTTGAAGTTGAAGGGTTAATCAAATTAGCTGACGGAATCGATAAAACTGCAGCAACTAAAAAAGATATCGTTGAAAATCCTAAAAACTTAGTGATCGATGATAGCTCAGCTCCAGAAATGTTAGTAACATATTATGAAGAAGGCGAAGGCGACGCGGTTGTTATTAACTCTAACTTCGCAATCGACGCTGAAATTAACCCAATGGAAGATTCAATCGCAATTGAAGGTTCTGAATCTCCATATGTAAACGTTATTGCAGTTCGTTCAGAAGACAAAGATAACGAAGCAATCAAAAAATTAGTAGAAGTATTACGCTCTAAAGAAATTCAAGACTTCATCGTTAAAGAGTGGGGCGGCGCAGTAGTACCTGTAAGCGAATAATGATGTGTAAAAAACCTTTCGAACGTTAAGTTTGAAAGGTTTTTTTGTAGGAAGTATGAAGTTTTAAGTAAATGCAGTGAAAGAAAAATTGTCGAATAGGAAAAGGGTTGACCCGAAATTCGTATGTAAAAAAAGACTCAGGAGTAAAAACTGACTTACTCCTGAGTCCTTTTATTTTTTAGGGGTTTCAAAACAAACTGCGCTGTTTTGATCCTAAGGTTACCGTCCGAGTAACATCGTTTTCTCAAATTGAACAAAACGTAACATTAGCCCCTACAGAATCATCATTGAAATTGGTTTAATCTTGAAAAGAAGTCTTTAATAAATTCAAGGAAAACTTTTTCAGATGGTGCCAGTTCACGGTTTGTTGAGTAAATGACCCCTACTGTACGACGAATGTTGGGAGTTTCAATAGCAACTTTCGACGTGAATCGAGGCGTAGAATCGTACAAAGAGCTATCCGGTAATAATGTAACTCCGATGCCTGCTGCCACAAGTCCCTTAAGTGCATCCATATCTTCACCTTCAGAGGTAACGTTTGGCATAAACCCAGCAGCTTTACATGCGTCTACAGCCACTTTATTTAAAATATACCCTTGCGGAAAAAGAACGAAATTTTCATTTCTTAAATCATGAAGATGGACCGATTCTTGGTTTGCGAATCGATGATTTGCAGGGAGAAGTACATGGATACTTTCACTAAATAAAATGGTTGTATCTATACTTTCATCTTTTTGTGGTACAGGTCCTAAAAAAGCGAGATTTAATTCTCTGTTTTTTACGGCATCTATTAAAAAACGATAGGAACCTTGACGTAAATGGAACGAAACATCGGGGTAATCCTTCTTAAATGCGGAAATCACGGTCGGTAGTACATAACTGGCTAAACTTGTAGGGAAGCCGATTTTAATTGTTCCTTTTGCAGGATCTAAATATTCTTCTACCTGTTTAGCGGCAAAATCAATTGCCTTCAATGCGATAAGAGTGTGTTCTAAAAAGACTTTACCAATTGGTGTAAGTTTGACATTTCTTCCTACACGTTCAAAAAGTGATGCGCCTAGCTCTTCTTCAAGGTTTGCAATCTGTCTGCTAATAGCTGACTGAGCTACGTGTAAATGTTCGGCTGCTTCAGAAATATGTTCTCTTTCAGCTACCTCTACAAAGTATCGTAATTGGCGTAATTCCAACGTTTCCACCTCATTTATCTAAAAGTGAGATTGATTTATTCCAAACTATATATTGTTAATATTAATTTAAAAACCTTAAAATGTAAATACGTTATTCGATAGATTTGGGGGGAATAAAAAATGACATTTCATCAATATCCAAGCGAACAAGGCTTGTATTCGCCAAGCTTTGAACATGACGCTTGTGGAATAGGATTTTACGCAAATTTAAAAGGACGCGCTTCACATAAAATTGTAAAAAATGGGTTAGAAATGTTATGTCGACTTGATCACCGTGCAGGACGTGGAAGTGATGGGAAAACAGGTGATGGAGCCGGTTTAATGGTACAAATCCCACATGCATTTTACAAACTGAACTGTCCAGAATTAAATCTTCCGGAAAAAGGTGAATATGGCGTAGGTCAGTTCTTCTTTACTCAAGACAATGATGAGAGAGAAGCCATCGAACAAAAAATTAATAAATTAATTTTGGAAGAAGGGCAAATTTTAATTGCCTGGAGAACTGCTCCTACTAATAAAGAAATATTGAGTGATATTGCTAAGTCTACTGCTCCAACGGTTCGCCAAGTATTTATTAAAGCAAATAATGTAGAAGATCGTTTAGCATTTGAACGAAAATTATACTTAATTAGAAAACAAGCGGAGCATTGGGCAAAAGAAAATGGCAAAAAGTTTTATTGTCCTAGTCTTTCTAGCCAAACAATGGTGTTTAAAGGGCTATTAACTCCTGAAGAAGTTAGTGAATTTTACCTTGATTTACAAGATGAAAGCTTCATTTCTGCTTTTTCAATAGTACATTCTCGTTACTCTACTAATACATTCCCAAGTTGGGAGCGTGCACATCCTAATCGCTATATTGTTCATAATGGAGAAATTAATACATTACGTGGCAACATTAACTGGATGCATGCTCGTGAACAACAATTTGTTTCAAAAGCCTTTGGTGAAGATTTACAGAAATTACTTCCAATTATTGATACAACAGGTTCGGATTCTTCAATGTTAGATAATGCTTTTGAATTTTTCGTCCTAGCTGGACGTACACCAGCTCATACAGCCATGATGTTAATTCCGGAGCCATGGACAGAAAATCCGCATATTACGGATGACAAAAAAGCGTTTTATAGTTACCATGCAACATTAATGGAACCTTGGGATGGACCAACAGCTGTCTGCTTCACAGATGGAAAACAAATTGGTTCAATTCTGGATCGAAATGGTTTACGACCAGCGCGTTACTATGTAACAAAAGATGATATGATCGTCTTTTCTTCTGAAGTCGGAGTTGTTGATATTGAAGAAGAAAATGTACTTTATAAAGAACGCTTAAGTCCAGGACGCATGCTATTAATTGATTTAGAAAAAGGCGAAATCATTTCTGATGAACAATTGAAAAGTGAAATGGCACTTGTTGAACCATATAGTAAGTGGTTAGAAGACAATATGCTAACGGTAAATGCCGAAAAAGAAATGCCTAAGGAGATCCCTCTTTTAACAGAACGCCAAAAAATCTTCGGCTACACATTCGAAGATCTTCATAAATATATTGTTCCGATTGCAAGTAGTGGCAAAGATCCAATTGGTTCAATGGGGAATGATACACCGCTCGCAGTGCTATCAGATCTTCCTCAATCATTATTTAATTATTTCAAACAATTATTTGCGCAAGTAACGAATCCACCAATCGATTCAATTCGTGAACATATTGTCACTTCTACAATGACGTTGTTAGGAGCGGAAGGAAATTTATTACATCCATCAGCTGAAAATGCAAGAAGGATTTATTTAGATACACCGATTTTAACAAACGGTGAGTATGAAGAAATTATCGAAAATACGGAAAAACATTTCCAATCTGCAATCATCTCACTTGAATTTGCGGAATCTTTGGAAAATGGACTGGAACGTATTTTTAATGAAGCAAATGAAGCAATTGAAAATGGGAAATCAATTTTAGTTCTAAATGATCACTTAGAAGATGTGAAAACACCTACGATTCCAATCCTTTTAGCTGCAAGTGCGTTACATCAATACTTAGTACGAACAGGTAAGCGTACGCTTGTGAGCATTATCACAAATAGTGGGGAAGCTCGAGAAGTTCATCACTTTGCTGCGTTAATAGGTTTTGGTGTTGATGCGATTAATCCGTATTTAGCATACGCTTCTATCCAACAAGCGATTGAAGCTGGTCATATCACAATTAGTTATGAAGATGCTGTTAAAAAGTTCCGTAAAGGGATTGCTGATGGTGTTGTTAAAGTAATGTCAAAAATGGGGATTTCGACAGTTCAATCATATCGTGGAGCACAAATTTTTGAAGCAGTTGGGATCAGCAAAGAAGTAATCAATCAATACTTTACTGGTACAGCTTCACAAATTGATGGTATTGATTTAGAAACAATCGGAGAAGAAGCAAAACGACGTCATGCTTTAGCATTTAAAAGTGAAACAAAAGAGCTAGAGTCAGGAAGCGACTTCCAATGGCGTGCTAATGGTGAACACCATGCGTTCAATCCAAAAACAATTCATACTTTACAATTAGCAACGCGTAAAAATGACTTTGGTATTTACCGTATGTATGCTGAAATGGCAAATGAAGAACGAATTGGCTTCTTAAGAAACTTACTTGAATTTAAGAAAGGTTCAAAAGCTATTCCTCTAGAAGAAGTTGAGTCAGTTGATTCAATTGTTAAACGTTTTAAAACTGGAGCAATGTCATTTGGGTCAATCTCTAAAGAAGCTCATGAAACGTTAGCTATTGCAATGAATAGACTTGGCGGACGTTCAAACTCAGGTGAAGGTGGGGAACACTCGGGCCGTTTTGAAATCGATTCCAATGGTGACGACCGTAACAGTGCCATCAAACAAATTGCTTCTGGGCGTTTTGGAGTAAAATCGCATTATTTAGTGAATGCAAAAGAACTTCAAATTAAAATGGCTCAAGGTGCTAAACCAGGTGAAGGTGGTCAACTACCAGGTAATAAAGTTTACCCATGGGTTGCGGAAGTGCGCGGCTCTACACCGGGGGTTGGGTTAATTTCACCACCACCACATCATGATATTTATTCTATTGAAGATTTAGCTGAACTTATTTATGATCTGAAAAATGCTAATCGACATGCAAGAATTTCAGTGAAATTAGTAGCTAAAGCTGGTGTTGGTACAATTGCAGCTGGTGTTGCAAAAGGAGGAGCAGATGTCATTGTTGTTTCAGGATACGACGGCGGTACAGGAGCGTCTCCGAAAACTTCTATTAAACATACAGGTTTACCATGGGAGCTTGGTTTAGCAGAAGCGCATCAAACATTAATGCTAAATGGACTACGCGATCGTGTAACTCTAGAAACAGATGGGAAACTAATGACAGGGAAAGATGTTGTCATGGCTGCCCTACTAGGAGCTGAAGAATATGGTTTTGCAACTGCTCCTTTAATCGTTCTAGGTTGTATTATGATGCGTGCTTGTCACTTAGATACATGTCCTGTAGGGGTTGCAACACAAAATCCAGAACTACGTGCAAAATTTATGGGTACTGCGGATCATGTTGTAAACTTCATGCGCTTTATTGCAGAAGAAATGCGAGAATATATGGCGATGTTAGGATTCCGTACAATTGATGAAATGGTAGGACGTACTGATGTTTTACAAGTAAGTGAAAGAGCAAAACAACATTGGAAAGCAAGTCAACTTAACTTGTCTACATTACTTCATCAAGTAGAAGGGTCTCGTACAAAACAAACAAATCAAGACCTTCAAATAGCAGAAACATTTGACCTTCGTGAATTATTACCGAAAGTTCAAAAAGCAATTAATGAAAAAGAGCCAATAGAATTAGAATACACAATTAAAAATACCGACCGTGTAGTTGGAACAATTATTGGTAGTGAGATTTCTAAAAAGTACGGAGAAGCGGGTCTGAAGGAAGGCTTGATCCACTTGAAATTTACTGGTCATGCTGGGCAAAGTTTCGGAGCATTCGTACCAAAAGGGATGACATTATCAGTTGTTGGTGATGTGAATGACTACTTCGGTAAGGGATTATCTGGTGGTAAGCTAATCGCAACAGCACCAATTAAAGGAAAGCAAGAGAAGAACGTCATTGCTGGTAACGTTTGTCTATATGGGGCAACGAGCGGAAGCGTCTTCATCAATGGTCGAGCAGGAGATCGTTTTGCTGTTCGAAACAGTGGTGCTAATGTGGTTGTTGAAGGCATCGGTGACCACGGATGCGAGTATATGACTGGTGGTCGTGTCGTGATCTTAGGTGATGTAGGTAAAAACTTCGCGGCAGGTATGTCAGGAGGAATAGCTTATATTTTACCAACGGACGAAAATGAATTGAAAGAAAAATGTAATAAAGAAATGATTCATTTCGAACGCCTAGCAGATAAAACAGAGATTGAAGCAGTACGTTCAATGATTATTCAACACTTAGAACAAACAGATAGCTCTATTGCGTTAGATATTTTAGCGAAATGGGATGAATTTGTTCCGAAATTTGTAAAAGTTGTACCAACTGATTATCAAAAAATGATGGAAAAAATTAACCATCATAAATTCAATGGATTAACAGAAAATCAAGCAGCAATGCAGGCATTTGTAGAAACAACTGGCAGCAAAGAGCTAGCCATTTCCAAATAAGAGGGGGTTCTAGAAATGGGGAAACCAACAGGATTTATGGAATATAAAAGAGAGAAAACGAAAGAACAGCCTCCACTAGAGCGTATTCTAAATTGGAATGAATATGCTTCAAGGCTGTCAGATGAATCACTACAAACACAAGGTGCACGTTGCATGGATTGTGCTACACCATTTTGTCATATGGGAATTGAAGTACGTGGAGCTGCTGCAGGATGTCCAATTCAAAATGTGATTCCAGAATGGAATGACTTAGTATACAAAGGGAAATGGCAAGAAGCATTACAACGTCTTCACATGACTAATAATTTCCCGGAATTCACAGGGCGCGTTTGTCCAGCGCCTTGTGAAGGTTCTTGTACTTTGGGTATTAATGAGCCATCAGTAGCTATAAAATCTATTGAACGCTCAATTATTGATAAAGGCTTTGAGAACAACTGGATAGTTCCACGTATTCCATCTCACCGAACAGGCAAAAAGATTGCAATCGTTGGATCAGGTCCTGCTGGATTAGCAGCAGCAGATCAACTGAATCAAAAGGGACACAGTGTCACTGTATATGAACGTGCTGATCGTCCTGGTGGCTTGTTAATGTATGGAATTCCAAATATGAAATTAGAAAAAGAAGTAGTAGAACGCCGTGTGAATTTACTTCAACAAGAAGGAATTGACTTTGTATTGAATACAGAGGTTGGGGTAGACATCACTGGAGAACAATTCAAAAATGAATACGATGCTGTCATTTTATGTGTTGGAGCACAAAAACAGCGAGCACTTCATATTGAAGGCAGTGAGTCAGAGGGTGTTCATTTAGCAATGGATTACCTAACAGGGGTGACTCAAAGCTTACTAGATTCTAAATTTAAAGATGGCAAAGCTTTAAATGTGAAAGGTAAGGACGTTATTGTTATTGGTGGTGGAGATACAGGTGCTGACTGTGTGGCGACTGCTATACGTCAAGAAGCTCGCTCAGTTTATCAATTTGGTAAACATCCAGAGCTTCCAAAAGCGCGTACAGACGAGACGCCTTGGCCACAAGACCCGAATGTTTATAAATTAGATTACGCTTATGAAGAAGTAGCAGCAGTAAAAGGTCGTGATCCTCGTGAATATTGTATTCAAACGAAAAAAATTGTTAAAGATAAAAACGGCCGTGTAAAAGAACTTCATACGATTCAAATGGAAAAGGTTTTAGGCGAAGATGGTTTCTATTATTTTAAAGAGCTACCAGGTACCGAAAAAGTATGGCCAGCACAATATGTATTTGTTGCCATCGGTTTTGAAGGGGTAGAAAATAAAATTGCAGAGCATTTTGGTGTAAACTTAGTTCGTAATCGTATCCAAGCTTCCATTAAGGATTTTGCAACGAATGTTCCAGGTGTATTTGTTGCTGGTGATGCTAGACGTGGTCAAAGTTTAGTTGTATGGGCAATTAAAGAAGGTCGTGCAGTCGCTGCAAGTGTAGAGGAATTTTTAACTACATCAGTCAAAGCATAATCAAAAAAAGCGCTTTTTTGAGTGAAGTATAGCTCAAAAAGCGCTTTTCTAATTGTTAATGATATTGAAAAAAAGTGCAATAATGTATGACTTGCTAAAATTCTAATAATGAATCCTAAGTGAGTGTTTCGAGAGAGCGGTCTAAGCACACAAGCCGCAAAGCCATGTTGAAACATGTCTTTTCGACTTGTCTTCGTGCTTTTGTGTAGGACCGCTCACATAGAATGTGTACTTCTAAACGTTCCGGAAACATTGCGCGGCTTACAGTGGTAGGCCGCGGTTTCTGTAGTATGGCTAACACTTTTTTAAAATTGTTGGAGTGGAACTCATTTTCAATAAGTTTTAGTTAGCATTAGTGTTTTTTTGAACAAAGTATTCCTCAAAAAACGCTTTTTTATTTTATTATTTCTGGACTTCTGATTAAATGGTAAGATGGCATAGTGAATTTTTATTTCATATTTAAAAGGTATAGTATTTTTATGGCAAGCTGAAAATGAATTAGATGCGAAATTTCTGTAATTTGTCGAGATTTTTAAGTGAAGACCATTCTCAATTAGAAAATGATTATTGAAAATGATTATGTTCACAATTTGTTGGTGTAATTTTCATTGGAAAATTTCAAGGAGGTAAAAGTCCTTAGATTTTATGGATTTATTTGATTTATTTTCATTACAGAATAAATGTTTGCATGGTAAACAGTTTTGAGTTAAGATTAGAATGATAATAAATTAGAAATGGTACTACCATTCAATGTATCTAATACGGAGGTAATATAATGTCAACTTTAGTAATTAAAGATCTTCACGTATCAATCGATGACAAGGAGATTTTAAAAGGTGTAAACCTTACTATTAATACAAATGAAGTACACGCAATCATGGGTCCAAATGGTACAGGTAAATCAACTTTATCATCTGCAATCATGGGACATCCTAAATATGAAGTAACACAAGGTACAATCGAACTTGACGGTGAAAATGTACTTGAAATGGAAGTTGATGAGCGTGCAAAAGCTGGTTTATTCTTAGCTATGCAATATCCATCTGAAATTTCTGGTGTTACAAACGCAGACTTTATCCGTTCAGCAATTAATGCTCGTCGTGAAGAAGGTAACGAAATTTCATTAATGAAATTTATTCGTGAATTAGATAAAACAATGGACTTCCTTGAAATGGATCAAGATATGGCTCAACGCTATCTTAACGAAGGTTTCTCTGGCGGTGAGAAAAAACGTAACGAAATTCTTCAATTAATGATGATTAAACCTACTTTTGCAATTTTAGACGAAATCGACTCTGGTCTTGATATCGATGCATTAAAAGTTGTTGCAAAAGGTATTAACGAAATGCGCGGTGAAGGATTCGGCTGTCTAGCAATCACTCACTACCAACGTTTATTAAACTATATCACTCCTGACCAAGTACACGTAATGATGCAAGGTCGCGTTGTTAAATCTGGTGGTCCTGAACTAGCACAACGCTTAGAAGCAGAAGGTTACGATTGGATCAAAAAAGAATTAGGAATTGAAGATACAGACGCAGTACAAGAAGCTTAAGTAGAGGAGGACGAAACAACATGACAGTTGAAACAAAATTAGCTGTAACTGCAGAGGATGTTCGTGCTTTCTCTGAAGCTAATAATGAGCCAACATGGTTTGCTGAGGCACGCTCTACAGCTCTTGCAAAAGCACAAGAGTTGGCAATGCCAAAACCAGATAAAACAAATATTACAAAATGGAATTTCACTGAATTCCCAGTTCATACTGTTGAAAGCGAAACTTTTGCTTCATTAAATGAACTACCAGAAGAAGTGAAATCTTTAATCGATATTGAAGGACAAGAAAACCTTTATATCCAACGTAACAATACACCAGCATTCCTTAAAATTTCTGAGGAATTAAAGAGCCAAGGCGTTATTTTTACAGATATTCAAACAGCTATTCGTGAACATGGTGATTTAGTACAAAAATACTTCATGACTGAAGCAGTTAAAGTTGATGAACATAAATTAACTGCTTATCATGCTGCGCTTGTAAATGGTGGAGTATTTGTATACGTACCAAAAAATGTAATCGTTGAAAAACCACTACAAGTGATCTTTTTAAATGATAATGAGGCAGCTTCATTATTTAATCACGTACTGGTTGTAGCTGACCAAAATTCTGTAGTAACTTACGTTGAAACTTATGTTTCTACTATTGAACAATCTCAAGGACAAGCAAACCTAATTGAGGAAGTTGTTGTTCTTGATAATGCACAAGTAACATTTGGAGCTGTTGACGTTTTAGCAAAAGGCTTTACAACTTATGTAAACCGTCGTGGACATGCAAAACGTGATGCGAAAATTGACTGGGCATTAGGGTTAATGAATGATTCAGATACAATTTCTGAAAGTATCACACATCTTATTGGTGATGGCTCATTAGCAAACACAAAAACTGTTGTTGTTGGCCGTGGTGACCAAAAACAAAACTTCACAACTGAAATTCGTCACTGGGGTAAAAGCTCAGAAGGATTTATCCTTTCACATGGTGTAATGAAAGATGCAGCTCAATCAATCTTTAACGGAATTGGTAAAATTGAGCATGGCGCAACAAAAGCTAATGCAGAACAAGAATCTCGCGTACTTATGCTATCTGAAAAAGCGCGTGGAGATGCGAACCCAATGTTATTAATTGATGAAGATGATGTTATGGCAGGTCACGCTGCATCAGTAGGTCGCGTAGATCCATTACAACTTTATTATTTAATGAGTCGCGGTATCTCTAAAGCAGAAGCAGAACGCTTAGTTATTCATGGTTTCCTTGCACCTGTTGTTAATAGCTTACCAATTGAGGGTGTTAAACAACAGTTGACGAAGGTAATTGAAGGGAAAGTTCGCTAATGAATGACATTAGAAAATATTTTCCAGTATTGAATCAAGAAGTAAACGGGCACCCGCTCGTTTACCTTGATAGTGCCGCAACATCCCAAAAGCCTACTCAAGTACTTGAAGTGCTTAAAAAGTATTATGAGTTTGATAATTCCAATGTACATCGCGGTGTACATACATTAGGTAATCGTGCAACCGATTCATATGAAGGAGCACGTGAGAAAATCCGCAAATTCATCAATGCCAATTCGACTGAGGAAATCATTTACACTCGTGGTACAACAACCTCTATTAATACCGTTGCTGCTGCTTACGGTCGTGCAAATGTAAATGAAGGTGATGAAATTGTCATCACAAAAATGGAACACCATTCAAACTTCATTCCTTGGCAACAACTTGCTAAACAGCAAAAAGCTGTTTTAAAGTTTATTGAGCTTGAAGAAGATGGAACAATTTCATTAGAAACTGTTCGTAAAACAATTACACCGAAAACAAAAATTGTTGCCGTTACTATGGCTTCAAATGTTTTAGGTACAATAAATCCGGTAAAAGAAATTACAGAAATTGCTCACGAAAATGGTGCTATTACTGTAATTGATGCTGCACAAGGTGCACCGCATATGCCGATTGATGTTCAAGATATAGACTGTGATTTCTTAGCGTTTTCAGGACATAAAATGTGCGGCCCAACTGGTATTGGTGTACTATATGGTAAAAAAGCGCATTTAGAAAACATGGAACCAATTGAATTTGGCGGCGAAATGATTGACTTCGTAGATTTATATGATTCTACTTGGAAAGAGCTCCCTTGGAAGTTTGAAGGTGGAACACCTAATATTGCAGGTGCGATCGGTTTAGGAGCTGCAATTGACTTCTTAAATGAAATCGGGCTTGAAAATATTGCTAAGCATGAGCATGAACTTGTAGAATATGCTATCGCTGAAATGGAAAAAGTCGGAGGTATATCGATTTATGGACCACTGGACCCTAGTAAACGCTGTGGTCTAATAACTTTCAACCTCGATGGTGTACATCCGCATGATCTTGCAACTATTCTAGATATGAATGGTATTGCAATACGTGCTGGACATCATTGTGCACAACCGTTAATGAAATGGCTTCAATGTACTGCGACAGCACGAGCAAGCTTCTATATGTATAATTCAAAAGAAGATGTAGATGCTTTTGTTGCAGGATTGCGTATGGCGAAGGAGTATTTTAACGATGTCTTTTAATAATTTAGATCAACTATACCGCTCAGTAATCATGGACCATTATAAAAAACCAAGAAACAAAGGTTCTTTAGATGAAAACAATGTGACAATTGATATGAATAACCCTACATGTGGTGACCGTATTCATTTAACATTAAAAATCAATGATGGTTTAGTTGAAGATGCCAAATTTGACGGTGAAGGCTGTTCAATTTCAATGTCATCAGCTTCTATGATGACAGAAGTAATTAAAGGTAAAAAAGTAGATGATGCTCTTCAATTAGCAGACATTTTTTCAAAAATGATGCTAGGAGAAGATTATAGTGATAAATATGATCTAGGAGATGTTGAAGCACTACAAGGTGTTTCAAAGTTTCCTGCTCGAATTAAATGTGCAACACTTGCTTGGAAGGCTATGGAAAGAGGAGTCCAAGCAGAATCTAAATAAAACTGAACGGAGGAGTTAAAATGGCTAAAAAAATGCCTGAAATTGGCGATTATAAATACGGCTTCCATGACAAGGACGTATCAATTTTCCGTTCAAAACGTGGATTAACTGAAGAAATCGTCCGTGAAATTTCAAATATGAAAAACGAACCTGAGTGGATGTTAAACTACCGCTTAAAGGCTCTTGAAATATTCTACTCAAAACCAATGCCACAATGGGGTGGCGACTTAGCAGGTCTAGACTTCGATGAAATTACTTATTATGTAAAGCCATCTGAAGCTACTCAAAAATCTTGGGATGAAGTTCCTGATGAAATCAAAGCAACATTTGATAAATTAGGGATTCCTGAAGCTGAACAAAAATATTTAGCTGGTGTATCTGCTCAGTATGAATCTGAAGTAGTTTACCACAACATGAAAAAAGATCTTGAAGACTTAGGTATTGTTTTCAAAGATACAGATTCTGCACTTCGTGAAAACGAAGATATCTTTAAAAAACACTGGGGTACTGTAATTCCATCTTCAGACAACAAATTTGCTGCACTTAACTCAGCTGTTTGGTCTGGTGGATCATTTATTTATGTGCCACCTGGTGTGAAATTAGATACACCACTTCAAGCGTATTTCCGTATTAACTCTGAAAATATGGGTCAATTCGAACGTACATTAATTATTGTTGATGAAGGTGCGAGTGTTCACTATGTAGAAGGATGTACAGCTCCTGTTTACACAACAAACTCACTTCACTCAGCGGTAGTAGAAATTATCGTTAAGAAAGATGCATATTGCCGTTACACAACAATTCAAAACTGGGCAAACAATGTTTACAACCTAGTTACAAAACGTACTGTTGTTGAAGAAAACGGTACAATGGAGTGGATTGATGGTAACATCGGTTCAAAATTAACGATGAAATACCCAGCATGTATCTTAAAAGGTGAAGGTGCACGTGGTATGACACTTTCTATTGCGATTGCAGGGAAAGGTCAACACCAAGATGCTGGTGCCAAAATGATTCATTTAGCACCGAATACATCTTCAACAATCGTATCTAAATCAATTGCTAAACAAGGCGGTAAAGTAACATATCGTGGTGTTGTTCGTTTTGGTCCAAAAGCAACTGGTGCTCGTTCTAACATCGAATGTGATACATTAATTATGGATAATCAATCTACATCAGATACAATTCCTTACAATGAAATCTTAAATGATAATGTTTCATTAGAGCACGAAGCAAAAGTTTCGAAAGTATCTGAAGAACAATTATTCTATTTAATGTCTCGTGGGGTCTCAGAACAAGAAGCAACAGAAATGATCGTTATGGGCTTCATCGAACCATTTACAAAAGAACTTCCAATGGAATATGCAGTTGAAATGAACCGCTTAATTAAATTCGAAATGGAAGGTTCTATTGGTTAATGCCAATATAACACCAAAGCGAGTTAGCAAATTGCTAGCTCGCTTTTTTCTATATGGGGGAGTATGATTCCTCGTAAATGTTAATGAATTTAAATTCTTCTTTTCTTTGAATGAAGAAAACGTATGATATCATTTTTTGGTAATGTCTATGGTATGATATTGGAAAGGAGAAGGTATTTATTGGTATACATTGGTCTTACAGGTTGGAGTGACCATCCTGATCTTTATAATGAAGGAACTACAACCCGCGATAAACTTTTTGCTTATAGTGGGCATTTTCCAATTGTTGAAGTAGATACGTCCTTTTATGCAATTCCTTCTCAAACAAGTATTGAGAAATGGTGTAATGAAACTCCCGATAACTTTCAATTTATTGTGAAATCCTATCAAGGAATGACAGGACACAATCGGGGGGAAATTCCTTTTGAAACTAGAAATGATATGTTTAATTCATTTATAGAAAGTGCCAATGTATTTAAGAATCATGGCAAGCTAGGAGCAATACTTGTTCAATTTCCTCCATGGTACGATTGTAATGTGAAGAATATTAATTATATACGATATATTAAAGAACAATTACGGGGATTCCCAGTTGCCATCGAATTTCGCAATCAAACTTGGTATGCAGGTCAAATGAGACATAAAATGTTGAAATTTTTGAACGAAAATGACTTAATCCATACTGTTTGTGACGAACCACAGGCAGGTTCTGGCTCAGTTCCTCTAGTAAGTGAGGCGACTACAGATCAAGTTATTGTTAGAATTCATGGTCGAAATATACACGGGTGGCGGAGTGCAGGTCAGAAAGAAAACTGGAGAGAAGTTCGGTTTTTATATGATTATAATGAAGAAGAACTACAGGGATTAGCTCAAATTATATTACAATTAAAGCAACAGGCAAAAGATGTTTATGTGTTATTTAATAACAATTCCGGTCATCATGCTGCGAAAAACGCCAAGCAATTACAAAGCATATTAAATATTGAATATAGTGGCTTATCTCCTAAACAGTTAGATTTATTTGAAGGAGATTAAAATAATAATGGAGTTTTTATTACTTGCAATGATCGCGTTAAGTTCAGGTATTATTGGTGCGCTTGTCGGCTTAGGAGGCGGTGCAATCCTCGTACCTGCAACATTATTTATAGGAATTTCATTAGGGTATATTCCAGATTTAACACCGCAAACAGTTGTTGGATTATCAGTCGTTATGATGATCTTTACAGGGCTATCCTCAACGTTGTCATATGCTAAAACTAAAAGAGTTGATTATAAAAGTGGATTTATCTTTTTTATTGGTAGTGTACCGGGAACAGTTTTGGGTGCATGGGTGAATAAAGGATTAGATCTTCCTTCGTTTAATACTTATTTTGGAATAGTATTAATTTTATTAGCTATTTTATTATTAGTGCAAGATAAGCTTAAGCCTATCACATGGTTTGTAGAACACGGTACAAAACGTCATTTTACAGATCACACTGGTACAGAATTTGTTTACGGGTATCCAGTTTGGTTTGCATTATTACTTACCTTTTTCATTGGCTTTGCTTCAGGTTTATTTGGAATCGGTGGTGGCTCTATGATCGTACCAGCCATGTTACTATTATTCCGATTTCCTCCGCATGTTGCAGTGGCGACGTCAATGTTTATGGTATTTTTAACGTCAATCGTAAACTCAATTAGTCATATTTCACTTGGAAATGTGCCGTGGATTTATACATTGCCTGTTATTATTGGTGCTTTTATCGGAGCAAAAATTGGTGCATCATTAAATAAAAAGTTAAAATCAGAGACACTAATATTTGCATTACGAATTATTTTACTTTTATTAGGAATTCGATCAATTGTTGATGGTTTATTTTAACCTTTTGCGAAAAGGATGGATTACAACATGCTTGAAACAATTCATATATATCATACAAATGATATACATAGTCATTTTGAATACTGGCCACGTATGCAATCATTTATCAAAAATCAACGCATAGAAAATGCAAAAAATGGTGAGCCAAGTTTTCTTTTTGATGTTGGTGACCATCTTGACCGTTCAAATATTTATACTGAAGCAACATTAGGAAAAGGTAATGTAAAACTATTAAATGAAGCGCAATATGATGTTGTAACAATCGGGAATAATGAAGGTATCACACTATCCTTTGAAGACCTCTATTCGCTATATCATGAAGCTAATTTTGATGTTGTAGTAGCAAATATTGAACCCTTACATGGGCGTGCGCCGAAGTGGCTAAAGCCATATACAATACTTAAAACAGAAAATGGTACAACAATTGGAGTTATTGGCGCAACAGCGTTATATAAAGTTTTTTATAGTGAACTGAATTGGAATGTAACAGAACCTAAAGAAAAATTAATCGAATTAGCCAATCAGTTAAGAAGCGAAGTAGATATATTACTTTGTCTATCTCATTTAGGGATTACAGAAGATGAACTTTTAGCAGAGGCTTGTCCTGCCATTGATGTTATATTTGGTTCTCATACACATCATTTATTACAGGATGGAAAAATGGTTAATGGTGTATTACTAACAGGTTGTGGGAAATTTGGTGCTTATACAGGTCATCTTACTCTTCAGTTTAATCCACAAACACGCAAATTAGTAAATAAAGAAGAACAGGTCATTGAAAACGCGCTCCTTTCAGAAATACAAGGGGAAGAGCTATTTTTGCAAGAGCTTTCCGGTAAGGGGAAGGAATTATTGCAAGCTCCTGTGTTTGAAACAAAAAAAACCTATAATAAAGAATGGTTTCATCACTCGCAAATCTCAAAGTTGTTTGCTCAAGCTCTGTTAGATTTCACAAATGCGGATTGTACCATGTTCAATGCAGGGATCTTTTTAGATGGATTGCATAAAGGAGTTATTACTTCATATGATATTCACCGAATTTTACCTCATCCCATTAATGTATGTGTAATCGAACTAACGGGAACAGAGCTAAGAGAAATTTTATCCCAATCCAAAAATGAGGAATGGCCTCTATTAGAGTTAAAGGGATTAGGCTTTAGGGGATCCATTTTTGGAAAAATGCTCACTTATGAATTTTCATTAAACAAGCATCGAGAGTTGTTCGTAAAAGGGGTAAAAGCAGATTTAGATGCCACTTATCAATTAGCAACCCTAGATATGTTTACATTTGGTTACTTCTTTCCAACATTTAAGTATGCAAAGAAAAAATATTACTTACCGCTCTTTTTGCGAGATATTTTAGTTGAACATGGCAAGAAGTATTTATAAGTTTATTTTATTAATGTTAACTATACCAAACTTAATATAAGTTAATTCTGATAAAGAAGTTAATTCTTTATAAAGAATCTAAATTTAGTGTCTGGTGAGAGCGGACTAAGCACACAAGCCGCAAAGCCACGTTGAAACGTGTCTTTACGACTTGTCTTTGTGCTTCGTGTATAAGGTCCGCTCACATATAATTTGTCCTTCTAAACTTTCTGAAATTTTACGCGGCTTACAGTGGTAGGCCGCGGTTTCTTGTGAATGGCTAACACTTATTAATCCGAATTATAAAGATTAGAATCTTATTATAGTTAATAGTGGCTTTTCTTTAAAATTATATCTATGTCTCAGTCTATTGAGATACGTGCGTTAAGTCAGTTTCGTTTCAATAAGTTGTTGAAGTGGTATGAATAGAACGCATATAATAACGGCAGTGGTATTGTTATGAGAAATGAATTGGAGCAAAATTTATGAGGCTAATTTCAATAAATATACTAAAATCGGGAATGAAAATTGGCAGAACAATTTATAATGAGGCTGGTCACCCTTTATTAAAAGCTGATGCAATTGTCTCTGACCGTATTATTGACCGATTAAAACAATTAAATATTCGTTATGTATATATTGATGATCTGATTTCTAGTGGGATTGAGGTCGAGGAATCAGTTCCTACTGAAAAGCGGATGAAGATTGTTAATCAGATTACCGATTCCTTCCATAAAATTAAAGGACTAAATTTCCAAGATGCGTCCTTAGTATTGGATAAGCAATCCAAGGTAATTGGTGTCATAGTTGATGATTTATTAGATTCAATATTAAATAGTGAAGAAATTTTAACTGTACTAACCGATGCATTTTTATATGATGAGTATTTATATCAACATTCATTTCAAGTGACTCTTTATTCACTTGCCATTGCAAAGGAATTAGGTTATTCCTCTAATGATCTTCGAAATATCGGAATTGGTGCCATGTTACATGATGTAGGGAAGTTAATGGTTCCTACTAGTATTTTATTAAAACCGGGTCGTTTATCAGATGAAGAATACGAAACGATGAAACATCATACTACATATGGATTTGAAATTTTGCGTAATTTACATACGATTTCACTACTTGTTGCACATTGTGCCTTCCAGCATCATGAGCGACTTGATGGGAGTGGCTACCCTAGAGGTTTAGTTGATTATGAGATTCATCCTTATGCTAAAGTCATAGCAGTTGCAGACGTTTTTGATGCAGTTACTTCTAATCGTGTTTATCGTGAAAAAATGTTGCCTTCGCAAGGGATTTGTATCATTGACGCTGGTAGTGGAACGCTTTACGATGCCAAAGTTGTAGAAGCATTAAAGAGAAGTGTTGTTCATTATCCAAATGGCACAATTGTCATGCTGTCAGATGGTCGACGGGGTGTTGTAGCAAAACAAAATATAACTGATTCCTCCAGACCAATTATTCGAATCTTTGAAGAAAATCAAATTCTGTTAAAAGCAACTTATATTCTTAATTTAATGGAAGTGACTAATTTAAAGATTTTAAAGGTAGAAACAGAATATGTAATTGGTGTCGAATAGTCCACTCCTCTTGTTCATAAATTGGAACAGGAGGAGATTTTTTGTTTTCTCGTCGACCACCAAAAAGAATGAAGTTTTATTATAAGCGAAGAAGTAACAAGTATAATCGATTAGGTTTATTTGTTTTTGCAATAATGGCAACGCTTGTCTTCTTCTTATATTTTTTAAACTCCCGACTAATGCCAGTTTATTTGGATTATGCTGAAGTGCAAACAACCAAAATTGCATCGCATGTTGTCAGTAAAGCAATTAATTCTAGAACGTCAACAGTTTTAGATGTTAATGATATTATAGAGGATTTACCGACAGAATCTGATTATATGGTTACAACAAAATTTAATACTGAAATTATTAACCGAGTACGTGGTGAAACAGTTGCACTAGTGAAGGAACATTTAGAACTAGCCGAAAATGGTGATTTGTCTAAATTACCGGAGTTGGACAATATTGAGTATGATGTGAATGAAATCCAAGCTGGAGATGGGATTGTTTTCTTGGTTCCAATTGCACAAGCTTTAAACCTCCCACTACTGGGAAATTTAGGTCCAAAAGTGCCAATAAGATTTCATATTATTGGGAATGTAGCAAGTGGGGTCGAAACAACATTTAAAGAGTTTGGTATTAATAATGCATTAGTAGAAGTAAATTTAAATTTAATTGTAAATGTACAAATCATCGTCCCGTTTGCTAGTAAATCAACAACTGTTGAACAAAAAATTCCGGTAGCGATTGGTTTAATTAGAGGAACTGTTCCAAATATTTATACGAACGGTGGAGAGGGAGCTCAACCTTCCATCGAGGTACCTTATCCAAACCCGGTTCAAGAATATAATAATTGAAAATTTCGAACATTTGCATAGAAAAATAAGTTAGTTGTTGCAAGGGAAGGAATATGTTACATTGACAACAGTATGTATAGTACAATTATTTATAGTAACGTATAGAACGATAGGAGCGGAAAAAATGACTTCTTGTAAACCTACTAACAATAAAGAAATTTTACGTAAACCTGAATGGTTAAAAATAAAGTTAAATACGAACGACGAATATAAGGGTCTAAAAAAATTAATGCGTGAGAAAAACCTTCATACAGTTTGTGAGGAAGCACGTTGTCCAAATATCCACGAATGTTGGGGAGAGCGTAGAACAGCAACAATGATGATTTTAGGTGCAGTTTGTACACGTGCTTGTCGTTTTTGTGCAGTTAAAACTGGATTGCCAAATGAATTAGATTTGGCAGAACCAGAACGCGTAGCCGATTCTGTTGAAATCATGAATTTAAAACACGTAGTAATTACAATGGTTGCACGTGATGATTTAAAAGATGGTGGAGCAGGAGTTTTAGCTGAAACAATTCGCGCAATTCGTCGCAAAACACCTCAAACATCCGTTGAAGTTTTACCTTCTGATTTAGGTGGAGTAGAAGAAAACTTACAAATGGTAATGGACGCAAAACCAGATATTTTAAACCATAATATAGAAACAGTACGTCGTTTAACTCCAAGAGTTCGTGCACGTGCAAAATATGATCGTTCACTTGAATTTTTAAGAAGAGCGAAAGAAATGCAACCTGATATTCCAACAAAGTCTTCTTTAATGATTGGATTAGGTGAAACGTGGGATGAAATTATTGAAGTAATGGATGATCTTCGTGCAAATAATGTGGATATCATGACTATTGGTCAATATTTGCAACCATCTAAGAAACATCTAGCAGTACAAAAATATTATACACCTCTAGAATTTGGTAAACTTCGTAAAATTGCAATGGATAAAGGGTTCAAGCATTGCGAAGCTGGTCCGTTAGTTCGTAGTAGTTATCATGCTGATGAGCAAGTAAATGAAGCAACAAAAGAGAGACAGCTACAAGCAGAAGCGTAATTAGGCTTTGTGGAGGAGGTATATCAATGATTGTTGCAGAAGGATATGCATACGAAATCTTAGAAAATGTGCGTGATGGTTTTAAAGAAGATGTATTCCTTTCACGATTCTCTGACATTTTAACAAAGTATGATTATATCGTCGGTGATTGGGGATATGGTCAACTTAGACTAAAAGGATTCTTTGAAGATAAAAACCACAAAGCAACGTTTGATACAAAGATTAGCAGTGTAGAAGATTATTTATATGAGTACTGTAATTTTGGCTGCGCATATTTTATTTTACGAAAAACAGGTAAAGCTCCAAAACAACTTGAGTCAACTACACATGTAGAATCAGCTGTAAATGAAGAAATTCAAGAGGGAATAGAACAATAACCAATTACGTCTTGACGTAATCCTTTTTAGGTGAAAGTCTTCTACTGAATGAAGATAATAGATTAAAACGCCTCACATTCGCTTTTATAGCTTATGTGAGGCGTTTTATCTTTTAATGAATCTTATTAATCATACTTACTAAGAAACGTGACTATTTAGCCAGAAAACAAGATTAAGGTATACCATTTTTACCTATGCTAATAATTCTATTAAATATTCTCTAAGATCTTCCGCTTCTTCTTCTGTTCGATTAAAAACATGTTCTAAATATCCCGGTTCTTCAAGGTCATCTGTACCGATTATTGCAAAACGGTTAAATTGCATATCTAAAACTAAAACTTTTCCAAAAAAGCGATTTGACTGCATAATCGCTAAGTCATAACGCAGTCTTTTACCTGTGAAACTTACAAATCGTGTTTTTGTATCTTCAACATCATCATATAAGAAAAAACGTTCCATTCTATTTTGAACTCCTTCCAACTCTTAAGAATATGTTACTATATATAAGAAACAGCTATCAACTTTTATATTAAAAGGAGTGCTTATCTATGTATTTTGTAGATCGAAGTAAAATTGGTGCAACATTAAACTATTTGGATAAAATTTTAACGTTATTTGAGGAAGATGCCAATTGGTTAAATGATGATAAATCTAAATTAGCACTACAATGTATTGGTCATAATACGATCGAAGCGTTAATGGATGTAGGAAATCTAATGATTGATGGCTTTATTATGCGCGACCCAGGAAGCTATGAAGACATTATCGATATTTTAATCGATGAGAAAGTGATTACTGAGGACATGGAAAACCCATTAAAAGAAGTAGTTGCTTTACGCAAAATGCTTGTTCGTGAATTCATCAATGTAAATGATCAACAGGTTGTTGATGTGTTGACAAGCAACCTACCATCTTTGAAAAAGTATTCGGGCCTTGTTTCAAGCTACTTAGAAAATGAATTAGGACCTGTTTCTGCATTTTTACCGGAGAACCATAATGAATAATTATAAAGCCTACTGTTTTGATTTAGACGGTACGGTTTATCGAGGGAAAGAAGGAATCGAAACAGCTGTTCGTTTTATACAAAATCTACAAAAAAATAATCTTGAATATTACTTCGTGACAAATAATTCATCTAAAACTCCTGCACAGTTACAAGAAGCTTTACGCAATATTGGTTTAATTGTAGAGGAAGAGCGAATATATTCAAGTTCACTTGCAACGGCTAAATATGTTGCAAACCACTATCCTGAAGCCAAGATACATACTATTGGTTCAGATGGTTTACGATTTGCTTTAAAATCAGTTGGATTCAATCACATAGAAGATGATAACCCTGATGTTGTTGTAATGGGAATTGATCGAATGATTGACTATCAAAAGCTATCAAAAGCTTGTTTAGCGGTTCAAAGAGGGGCAAAACTAATTGGGACAAATGAAGATGTTAAATTCCCAGATGAACGAGGTTTTGTACCTGGAAACGGTTCTTTTGTAAGATTAGTGGCAAATGTTGCAGCAGTTGATCCAATTTTTATTGGAAAGCCTTCTCCAGTCATGTTAGAAGTTATTCAAAAAGAGCATGGGTTAGATCAAAAAGAGATGGTTATGATAGGCGATAATTACGATACGGATATCCTCTGTGGAATCCGTTTTGGTTGCGATACAATTCATGTGAATACAGGTGTTACGAACACTGAGATGGTAAAACAGAAAGACAAGCAACCAACATATTGTATAGAGAACCTGGATTATTTTAATATTTAAAGTGCATCTGATAAAAAAAATTCGCGTACAAACATGGCGTTGTACGCGAATTTTTTTTTATGTAAATAATACACAATTCAAAGTATATTTGTATTTACTATTCATTTTAAAATAATGGATTTTCTTCAATGTAATCATAAATCTTTTTTGTTAATTCCTCTGGTGTTTCAGCTTCAACAATATCTCCATTAACGATGGCATAAAAGCTACGATCACATGTTGTACAGTAACTTAAGCAACCATATTCAAGAACATCAATATTTGGATCCTTTTCTAATATTTCATATGTTTCTTGAGCGCCTTTTGCTAGGTTACTAATACAAAATTCAACCAATGGATTCACATAGGTCACCTCACTTAATTTCAATGCTACTCTATTTTTGAAGCATTCGTCAAACTATAAAGTGAAACATCAAATAGAAAGGGATTTTTTAATACTGCGAAAGGTTAGTAGGTACCAAAATGTAGGCCATACAGTACTTTCTACAGCACTTAGTGTATTTAGGAAGTGGCCTGTTTTTCGTAATTAAATTTTGTGAAATTATTCACAAAAACATCTTGTGAAGTATCTCACAATGATATATACTCAAATATGTATTCTTTGTGAACGACATGTTCTGTAATAAAGTATTTTTATACTTCATTCTGCCTAAGCTTATTTTATAAATAAATTTCAGAATGAAGGAAATCTTTGGTTGAAGTCACAGATTTTGAAAAGGGTAAAAGGTTTGCCTTAATTTGTCTCGTTCAAATAACATAAGCAAAATTTACTGTGTTTTTAAGAGATTAATCTTTTCAAAATCAGAACTCCTATACCAGAGATATTATCGAATATATGATTTTGAGGGAGCTTAAGCTTAACATGAAAAAACTGGTTTTATTAGGCGGGGGTTATGGCAATATGCGTATTTTGTTACGCTTATTACCAAATGGATTACCTGGTGATACAGAAATTATTTTAATTGATCGAACACCATTTCATAGTTTAAAAACAGAATTCTATGCACTTGCTGCTGGAACTTCTACTGACAAGGAAATACGTGTAGATTTCCCTGAAAATACAAGATTAACAAAAGTCTATGGCGAAATTACGAAGATTGATAATCAAGAAAAGTGCATACATTTAGAAGATGGTCAAATCATTCAATATGATGACTTAGTAATTGGTTTAGGATGTGAAGATAAGTATCACGGAGTACCTGGTGCTGAAGAATATACTTATAGCATTCAAACTATTGCAAAATCACGTATTACATTTGAAAAGCTTTGCGGGTTACCACAAGGATCTAGTGTAGCAATTGTAGGGGCAGGATTAAGTGGAATTGAACTAGCAAGTGAATTACGTGAAAGTCGTTCGGATTTAGATATTAAATTATTTGACCGTTCACCACGTATATTAAAAGATTTTCCAGAGAAATTAAGTAAATATGTAAAACAGTGGTTCGTTAAAAATAATGTTGAAGTAATTGCAGAATCTAACATAACAAAAGTCGAATCAGGTCGTTTATATAACCACGATCAAGTCATTGAAGTAGATTCTATCGTTTGGACTGCTGGGGTTCAACCAGTAAAAATCGTTCGTGATATGGAAGTGGAAAAAGACCGCAATGGTCGTCCAATCGTTAATCAATACTTTACCTTACCAAATGATGAACATGTGTTTGTGATTGGAGATTGTGCATCTTCCGAGTTACCTGCAAGTGCACAATTAGCCGAGGAACAAGCCGAACGAGTGGTAAGAGTATTAAAGCTACGTTGGAATAATCAAGCATTACCAGAAACAATGCCTGAAATTAAACTTAAAGGATTTATGGGTGCTTTAGGTAAAAAACAAGGGTTTGTTTATTTAGCAGATAAAACTGTTACGGGTCGTATTGCTCGTTTAATGAAATCAGGATTTTTATGGATGTATAAACGACAAACAGACTCAATATAATATAAAAGAAGGTAACTCAAGTGGTTACCTTCTTTTATGTTCGTTATTCTTCAGCTGTGAACCCGAGTTTTTCAAGTGCTGCGAAAACAGGTTTCAGTTGAATATATCCTTCTCCGATGACTTCATCATTAATTAAAACAAGAGGGTAGAAGAACTCATCATCGAGAATACGAGTAGCCCACTCTTGATCGCGATCATTCTCAGTTGGCTTTTCAATATCGATATAACGAATAGAAAATGGTTGATTTGGATACTTTCGGCTAATGGCTGCTTGAAGCCATTCATATGTATCAATTGAAGATGGTGCATTCACACAACTTGCACAAATGATTTCTGTACCAAATATTTCTATTATTGGTTTCTGAGTTTTCAATTAAATCAACCTTTCATCACTCTATAATGGATTTTTTCTCTTGTTCACATTATAATAATTTTAAAGAAAGGAGTCGAGGGAAATGACAGAATTAGAACAAAAAGAACAAGTACAAGAAGTTTTAGATAAATTACGTCCGTTCTTATTACGCGACGGTGGAGACTGTGAATTAGTAGATGTTGAGGATGGCATTGTAAGACTTCGCCTATTAGGTGCATGTGGTAGCTGCCCAAGTTCAACAATCACACTTAAAGCTGGAATTGAGCGTGCTCTTTTAGAAGAGGTACCAGGAATTATCGAAGTAGAACAAGTATTTTAATAGATATTTAAACCCGACTCTATTTTGCGGAGTCGGGTTTTTTTAGTTGTAAACAACAATATTGGGGAGATTGAACATTGTCTAGCTATGGCGGCTACATACTCGAGATCGTTTCAACACTATCAGTAAAGGCAAAAAGAACCTCACTAGTAGTGTCTCCGAAGTCCAAGGATGTACGAGTTCCGACAATGCCACACGACGTAGCGTTTACCAAGGCGGGTGTGAACGAGCTACCTCCGCTTTGCTTACTGAGCTTTCCTAAGTTTTTCTCGTTCTTCACGAACAAATTGCCATTGATCTTTAGCCATTTCAATCAATTTTGCTTCTCCACCAATTCGTTGGTTTTCAATTACCTTAGAGAAGTATCTAGTTGCAGTTTCTAAATCTCCAATACGTCTTGAAAGTTCTGCAATCATATATGTGACACGTGTTGCTGACATAGGCGTTCCAGCAAAATCCTCAGTTGAATAACAGTCAATGTAGAGGTCACGTGCTAATGATAAAAAGCGTTGTTCTTGCATAACATTTTCTAATGCGCGGTATAACCAACCTATACGAAGTGCTAGGCCAGCAAGTGCAACAAATTTCTCTTTTTTAATTGACCCACAAACGAGTGCGAGTTGATAAGCTTGAAGTGCTTGTGTAATAGTACGCTCACCACTAAAACTATGGGGAACCCACTTCTGTGTAATTTTACGTTCGATTTCTTCCTTTATACCAGGTGCAAAATATTTTGAGAAATCTTCAGTAAAAGAAAATCCGCAATGTTCACAAACAAAAACATTATAGAATAATGCATTCACATTTGAATCAGAATATATAGGACGAAAATCGCTATCCGAATGAGCTACCTTAATAAATTTAGATCGAACCTTTAATGTGGGAAATGTTTCTTTACAATTTAAGCAAACCACTTTTTTTTCATAAAACGGTGATATTTCCATAGGTATATCTCCCCTAAAATAGCAAATTTATAAGACTATTATATCATCACGGGTGGCGCATGTACTAATGATATTTTCCTATTTTCGTCAGAATCAGTTTTCTTGTAACAATGTTGATTTAATTGGTATTATATTAAGTAAGAAGGAAGGTGACAGGGATGACAAATGAAAAACAAGTTATTGAGTTAACAGAATCAGCAGCATTTCGAGTGAAAGAAATGCAAAAACATAATGAAGAAGAAGGTTCATTCCTAAGAGTTGCTGTTCATGGTGGCGGATGTAGTGGTCTTTCATATGGTATGAATTTCGATCAAAATAAATCAGAAGATGATTTTCTTGATGAACAACATGGATTAAAAATTATTGTTTCCCGCGAAGATGCACCAATCTTAATGGGAACGAAAATTGATTATAAGCAATCACTAATGGGTGGAGGATTCACAATTGTTAACCCAAATGCGATTGCATCATGTGGCTGCGGTACGTCATTTAGAACAGCTAAAGTTGAAGGTACGCCAGAAGTTTGTGAATAATCACTATAAAAAGGATTTTGTAATCTATTAAAACAGAATCCAAAAATAAAATAACTACTGTTCTACTAGAATGGTAAGTACAGTCTCTTTTATTTGCTAAAACAATAGCAGATAAAGGAGACTTTTTATTTATAAAATTTTTCACCATAATTTAATGTTAACACCATTGATAGTATAAATGATCTCATCCTATTTTTATAAGAAACTTTACGTGAAAATTGGATTAAATATACACAAAGAAGTGAAGTGTGTAAATAAGCATCTTAACAGAAAATGTTGTATATGCAATGTTCACTGGCATATAGGTACTGTGTAAATACATAGATATATATACAAATGCGACAATGGATTTTATTCCTCGCTACCTCTTTAATTGATCATGTATTCATGAGCAAAATTAAAGAGGTTTTTTGTTCTTAGGTCAGTATGAAATTCATTGTTAGTTAAATAAAAACTGTATAATATATTTACTTACATACTGAAAGGTGATGGAAAATGGGACGAGATCGAGGGAAAGTGTGGCTTGGGGCAGCTGGAGTTGTGATTAACGCGAATGGTCAATGGCTAGTTGTGAAAAAACGCTACAGTGGACTTAAAGGAGTGTGGTCATTACCTGCAGGGTTTGTTAAGGAAGGTGAGACTGCAGATGAGGCAGTGGTTCGGGAAGTAGAAGAAGAAACAGGTATTGAATGTGAAGTAACAGGATTGATTGGATTAAGGACAGGGGTTATCAGAGGGGTTATTAGTGACAATATGGCAATATTTTATTGCAAACCAATTGATCCGGATCAAAAAATCACAATTCAAGAAATTGAATTATTTGAGGCAAAATGGATATCAATCGAAGAGATTGTTCACGGTGGCGAGGCATCGGTAATGCTTAGAGAAATGGCAAGTAATGAACTTGTAAAACATCAACTATTTCGAAAAGATGACATTAACCCAGGAGAAGTTTTTGAATACTCGACTTATCGACTATTTTTCAATAATTAGGAAAAAATAATTAGCATGTTTGGATCATGACATTCATAAATTTTTGGAAAGTGCTCGAGCAACTTTTAAAGCGTTTACTTGTTTTGGGTGTAAGTCACTTTTGTTCATTGGAGAGTTTAAATTTTCGAAGTAGAACAGTGTCTAGTTGCGAACGCCAGCTCCTTGACAACTTCGAAAACCCCTTCGAGGACAAAAAGCGTCCTCTTGTGGTTTCCTCCAGTTGTTTTCGGAGCTAAACGGGCGTTCTCCACTTTTCCTTAATGGGGGTTCATTATGAATGCATTATCTATTGTAATTGGTGCTATTTGTGTACTGGTGATTGGTTACCGATTATATGGTTATTTTTTCACGAAAAAAGTGTTGAAAATCAATGATAATACACCTACTCCTGCACATAAATTAAATGATGGAAAAGATTATGTACCGACTAATAAATGGGTTGCATTTGGCCATCACTTTGCTGCAATTGCTGCTGCTGGTCCACTTGTAGGGCCTGTTTTAGCTGCTCAATTTGGTTATTTACCAGGTCTCTTATGGTTGTTAATTGGTGCGGTAATTGGTGGAGCAGTTCATGATGCAGTGGTGTTATTTGCTTCCATGAGACGACAAGGTAAATCACTTTCAGAGGTTATGAAAGAAGAACTGGGCCCAGTGGCAGGTTTTTGTACGGGTCTAGCCATGCTGTTTATTATTACCATTACAATGGCTGGCTTGTCGATGGTTGTTCTTGGGGCATTAGAAAGAAATCCATGGGGTACATTTGCAGTTGCGATTACGATTCCAATTGCTATGCTTGTCGGAATTGCGTATAAAAAAACCGGGAATTTAGTCGTAACCTCAGCAATTGGTTTTATTTTATTATTAATTGGTGTCTTTGTTGGGCCATATATTCAAGGAACTGCAATTGGTGATTTCTTGACATTCGATCGTCAAACATTAGCTATCATTTTACCTATTTATGCATTCTTTGCAGCTGCCTTACCTGTGTGGTTTTTACTGGCTCCACGAGATTATTTAAGTAGTTTCATGAAAATTGGTGTGTTTATTGCATTAATCATTGGAGTCTTCTTTGTGAACCCAGTTATCCAATTCCCAGCAGTTACTGAGTTCGTTCACGGTGGAGGGCCAATTATTGCGGGACCTGTTTGGCCGTTTGTTTCTATTACAATCGCGTGTGGTGCAATTTCTGGATTCCATGCATTCATAGGGTCAGGAACAACACCAAAAATGTTAAATAAATGGGAAGACATTCGTGTAGTAGGATTTGGCGCTATGCTTGTTGAAAGTTTAGTAGGTGTGATGGCGCTTATAGCTGCAACAGCACTGCATCCAGGTGACTACTTTGCAATTAATGCAGCACCTGCAGTCTTTGCAACATTAGGTATGGAAGTAGTCAACTTACCGGCACTTTCTCAAAGTGTTGGAATAGATTTAGAAGGACGTACGGGTGGTGCGGTATCTCTTGCAGTAGGGATGACACAAATTTTCACAGGAATTCCTTGGTTTAGTGGATTATCATCCTACTTCTATCAGTTTGTCATTATGTTTGAGGCAGTATTTATTTTAACAGCCATTGATGCAGGGACACGAGTTGCCCGCTATTTAATTCAAGACTTCTTAGGAGACGTTGTAAAACCACTAAAGCGGACAGATTGGCTTCCTGGTACTATATTTGCTAGTGCATTAGCTTGTTTAATGTGGGGCTATTTATTGTACTCAGGTGAAATTGGTCCAATCTGGGCGTTATTTGGGGTATCAAATCAATTGATGGCCTCAATTGGCTTAGTACTTGGTGCAACCGTTATTTTAAAAATGGCTGATAAACGAATCTATGTTTTAACCTGTATTATTCCTTTAGTATATTTATATATTACGGTCAATGTGGCAGGAATTTGGATGGTTAAAAATGTTTATTGGAACAGTGCCGCAGCCGGATATTCTGTTTTAAATGGAATACTATCGATCACTATGCTGATACTGGGTCTAATTATTGTCATCACGGCTTTAAAAAGTTGGATTCAGCTTTGGAATAGTCCGAGATTCCTACGTCAAAAAGTGGCAAAAGGGACATAGGGGACAGGTAGAAGTCACTGAAAAACGATTACATTAAATGGAAATAGGTGAAAATAAATAAAAAAATACCTCTATTGTTTGTTAAAATGGAATTGACTAGAAACCATAACCAAACAAGGAGGTATTTTTATGCTTAAAGACAAAGATATGCAATTAAGCATTTACTCAGTATTATACAATAGAATTCCAGAAAATCATATATTTAGAGTGCTTCGTGATGAAATTGACTTTAGTTTTATAAATAAAGAACTAGAAAATACTTATAGTAAGTATTATGGTAGACCAGCCAAAGAACCAGAATTAATGGTAAAACTTTTAGTTTTACAAAGACTCTACGATTTATCGGATGAAAGAGTGATAGAAGAAGCTTCTTTAAACCTTGCCCACATGTATTTTTTAGGTATTAATCCAGAGGATGAACTACCACATCCAAGTCTTTTGGCAAAATTCCGTAAAAATAAATTAGAAGATACATTAACTATTGATGAAATCATTGTATGTATTGTAAACCAATGTGTAGAAAAAGGGATTCTAAAAGGAACTGGAATTAGTATTGATACGACTCATACTGAAGCAAATACATTTAAATGTACTTCAGAAAGAGTGATGAAACGACTAGCTAAGAAAATATTTAGAACCATGGAAAAAGAAGAGATTGAAGTCCCTGAGGGACTTCACCAAGATATTCCTAATTATAAAAGTATTGAGGATCCAAAAGAGGCTAAAGAAACTATGAAAAGTTTCCTTGAGGAAACTATCAAAACAGTAGAGGAAAACATAGATTTAGGAAACTGCCCTAAAACAAAAGAGATTATAGCTAATGCAAAAGAAATATTAGAAGATCCTAAATTTTTAGTTCAAAAAGGTGTTCGTTCTCTTGTAGATCAAGACGCAAGAGTTGGTCATAAGAGTAAAACCTCTCACTTCTTCGGATACAAAACAGAGTTTATGATGACAACAGAGGATCGTATTATTACTGCCGTGCATGTTGGCTCTGGTGCTTATGTCGATGGAACAAAGTTCGAAGAGTTATTGTATTTAACCCAAAAAAGTGGCGTTACAATTGAAGAGGTCTATGGTGATAAAGCATATTTTAGAAAACCAATACTTGATAATATACGTGAAGTGGACGCTAAAGCATACATACCAGTAAGTGAAATGGCCTATAGGATTGATGAAGATTTATATAGCTATAATAAAGACTCGGATGAATGGTTCTGTATCCAAGGGAATCAAACCGTAAAAAAAGTATTCAAAACCCGTAAAAATGGAAGACAAACGTATCGCTATTATTTTGAGAAAGAGAAATGTAGAACTTGCCCGCTAAGGGCGGAATGTATTAAAGATTCTACAGTAGGAAGAATACTGGAAGTTGGAATAAATACTCCAGAATTCTATGGATATAGCCAGGACCAAAAAACAGACGAGTTCAAAGAGAAATATAAAAATAGAGCTTGTCATGAATGGAAAAATGGGGAAATGAAGAATTTCCACGGATTAGATCGTGCCAAAGGGTACGGTCTAAAAAGCATGGCCTTACAAGCTAAATTAACTGCCTTAGCAGTAAATTTAAAGAGGATAGCAGCAATACTATCCTCTAAAAAAGCTTCTAAAGTCGACTTCTCAATCACTTTTTCGAGATTCATCGACGAAATTGATAATTTACGTAAAATATGTGCTTGAATCAAAAAAACTCTTTCAAAAAAAGGCACTTTTTCAGTGACTTCGGACAGGTACCTTGTCCCATTTGCTTCCAGTGTGGAAGGTAACAATAGAAGTGAAGTCATGTTATAACAAAAACACCGCAAAGCGCGGTGTTTTTTTATGGCTATTTTAAATGCCTTATATCTTTGTTAAATACTCATCTAATTGATCATAAGTACCAGAATAACCTTCTTGAGCCATCTCTTTTGAATCCTCGAAGGTTTTATTCTCTTCCTCAGTCCGAGATACAGGAGCAATAATCATCGTAAGAGTTGTTTTCCCTTCGTCCTCGTTTAATGTAATGGTGTTCAGGATTTCCATTGGCCAATTTTCGTCAAAAGGTGCACGTATGGCGTTTCCTTCTTCATCAGAAAAGAAACTGCTGTAAACAATTTTCTCCGGTTCTATAATTTCTTTGTATACAAACTTAACCCACATTACGCTCCCGTCAGCAGGTTTCTGGCTGTAGTGAAAGACACCGCCTGGATGGAAATCAGATTTATGAACCTCAAAAGTCCAACCTTTTGGACCCCACCAATTCATTAGGTGTTCTGAGCTAGTTAATGCCTTAAATACAAGTTCACGTGGAGCATTGAAAGTATGAGTTACTTTGATTTGATTTGTCATGGTTTCCTCCAGTAATTTTAGTTTCCATTCTCATATAACTTTCTCTTTTGTAAATTCCTCAAATGGTATCAGTTGACGCTATTTTAGATGCTTTAAACGGGACAATATGTGCTACAAATTCCTCTGTTAGTCTAACCTTACGACATAATTCAGCAATGAGTAACAACAGAAATCGGCAAAAGCGATTAAATTTATGTGTCATTTCATATTCTGCGAACTCTTATAGAACAATATTCTTTCGGAGTTGAAATCTTAAGCTTTTCGCAAGTAACTTGAACAATACTAAAAAAAGATGCAATTGTTCTACAAAGAATAAATGAGTTTGAGTAAATAAAAAAAGAGTGTAAAGAAAACTTTACACTCAGAAAATTCAATTTTACTTTTGTTTAAGATACTCTAACAAGGCATTTGAGATTTCAATACCTTGATAAGTTAAAAGAGATAAAGATGTCAGCGAGAACATACCAATCATAATAAATCGAATCCACATCATTTTCATTTCCTCCTTTGAAATAGGTTTTACATGTCTATTTCAAAGAGTTAATTAAATAATTCGATTGATAAAAAATGGTGGTAACTTGCATAAGTCTCCTAGTAACTGAACTAATAAGACTAAAGAAACAAGTAATACTTAAGACGATCAAGACTAGAACCGTTTGTGGGATATAGTTAAAGACCTTAAGTTTTCCATTATCATCAATTGGGTCGTCTAAATTTTGGTTATGATCGACTAGAGTGATTCCTGTATCAATAATAGCTTGTGGCTGCTGCTGTATAAAATGACAACAAAAGCTATAGATGATAATTAAAACAGTGAGGGTCAAGTATCTATTCAAAATAAATTCACGCCCCCTTAAAAGATTTAAATGATTCTTAGAATATTTATAACATAAATTAGCTAATTAGTATACAAATTAGTATATGTAATTTTAAAATGAAAGATATGGGTTGTTGGAATGAAATCTAGGAAAAGGATTCACTATACACTATATGAAAGCATGCCATAATTAATTCTACATTTTTTTACAAAATTCACATACTGAAATCACCGCATTATTAACCATACCCCAAAAAATGCGATTCTTTTTAGTATTTAAGAAGGAAACGTATCTCTTAAATAAATTGAAAATCCAATAGGTATCTATAGTTAAAGGAAAATTCGCCCGTCGCTCTTTTAGTCTTTTCTAATTGAAAGGGAAGCTTTTATCATGTAAACTTATGGGAGGAAAACGGAGGTTATACATAATGGGCGGCTCAGTATCTGTAGTGCAATTAATCATCAGCATCGTACTCTTTTTTGTTATGTTTTTTGGAATCGGTTTCTTATTAAACATGCTTCTTCGTATGACGTGGTTAATGGCTATTATTTATCCAATCGTTGTTGTGTTTATTGTAGATGAAGTTAGTTTTCTAGATTACATTTTTAACGCTGGGACAGCATTCCCTGCACTATTGGACAAGCTTCAAGCATTACATATGGTTGATATTTCAATTTTAGCTGGGGGATTTGCAGGGGCTATTGTTGCAGGTATCGTTATGATTATTTTACGTAAAAACGGATATCGAATGTTTTAAAAAGGTTACAACGGTTGGCATCATTACCGTTGTAACCTTTTTTAGTGGATAGGAAACGATATGTTTATGTAATCTACATTAAGAAAAAACACGATTTGTCGTATTGTGGTGACAAATCGTGTTTTTTAAATAGATATAGATGTTAAAGTTTGATCGATATCTACTTTTAGAAAGGGCATCTGCTTTCCAGATTTAAACTATACCTTTCTAGGATGTTGATTGTTAGGTGCTTAAGTTGCTCCGTTTATGTGATTCTAAATCAAAGCATAAAAGATAATGGAGATTAAAATCCCTGTAATTGCACCTGTTAGTACTTCACTAGGTTTATGTCCTAGTAATGTTTTTAATTCTTGTATTTTTTCATTTTCTGTTTTTTCAGGCCAATGTTTAATTTCCTCGAAAAATAGTGTTAATTCACTACGCATTTTGTTAATGATGACTGCATGTTGACCCGCCTGATAACGGACACCACTTGCGTCATACATCACTATAATGGCAAACATTGCGGCGACTGCAAAGGTAGGGGAATCTAACCCAGTTTCAAAACCCACTGCGGTAGCTAAGCTAGTAACTGCTGCTGAATGTGAGCTGGGCATGCCACCAGTAGATGTAATTAAAGACCAATCAATCTTGCGGGAAATTAAAAAGTTAATCGGTACTTTAATTAATTGTGCAAAAAATACAGAGAATAGGGCTAGAAGTAAAGGTATATTTTGAAAAAGTGCCAAAATGATCCCTACCTTTCGTTAACTTTGCTCTAGTATAACATAACCTGAAATTGAGTTATAAATATTTCAAATTTACAAACTTTACATTCGATAAACAAATAGTGGTTATTTATAATAAAACCGTGGAGGGATCGACATGAAAATTATAAAAGAAGCAAAGACATTTGAAAAAGTCACAACGGAATTATTAATCGTTGGGGTTCAAAAGAATTGTAGTCATATTAAGGGCTGGGATGGATTCGTATCGTTTTATGATGGCCAAGTTGAAGACTGGATTCGCAGCGGGGATATCAATACCGAACGTAAACAGATGACGAAAATTCCTTACGTCGGAAAAAACAAAAATTTAAAACGTATTTTATTTGTTGGGCTAGGCGATCCAAAATCCTTAACTGAAAATGAACTACGTGACACTTTTGGTTTAGTTGGGAAACAATTAAGAACTTTAAAAACAAATGATTTTACGATTTGGCTGGAATCATTTACAGCAAGTCCAATAGATGAAAATGATATCGCTTATTTAGCAGGTGAAGGAATTGGATTAGGATTTTACACGATTCCTCATTATAAAACTACTTCCAATGAGCAGGACTGTTATTTAGACAATGTACATTTTGTTACAGAAGCAGATATTGATGAAATTGCTGCAAGTTTTGAGGTTGGACGAATTTATGCGGAAGCGGTGAATGAAGCAAGAAGCTTAATTAATTTACCACCTAATTTATTAACTGCCACAGACCTAGCAAACTATGCTGTTGAGCTTGCAAAGCAATACGATTTTGAGGTGGAAATTTTAGATAAAGCCCAATTAGAGGAATTAGGTATGGGCGGTATTTTAAGTGTAAATAAAGGGTCTTCAGAAGAACCTAGAATGATTACTTTAAAATACCAAGCAACCGATGATTGGAAGGATGTAATTGGGCTCGTTGGTAAAGGTGTAACTTATGATACAGGTGGTTATTCCATTAAAACTAAAACTGGAATGGTTGGCATGAAAGGGGATATGGGTGGTGCTGCAGTCGTACTTGGTGCCATGAAAATTATCGGCGAAATAAGACCAACTAAAAACGTCGTAGCAGTAATCGGGTCAACAGATAATATGATCTCAGGAACTGCATTTAAGCCAGATGATGTCATTACGACATTCAGTGGGAAAACAGTTGAAGTATTAAATACAGATGCAGAAGGGCGTCTTGTATTAGCTGATGCGGTAACATATGCAAAACAACACGGTGCTAACTATTTAATTGATGTTGCAACGTTAACAGGCGGTGTCATCACAGCTCTTGGATTCGATAAAACAGGAGCTTTAACTAATAATGAGGCATTCTTTGATGGATTTATTGAAGCATCAATTGAATGTGGTGAATTTGTTTGGAGAATGCCATTAACAGAACGTGATAAAAAACGAATCCGTAAGTCAGAAATGGCGGATTTAAATAATTCTCCTGGTAGCGACGGCCATATGATTTTTGCGGGTGGTTTTGTCGGAGAATTTGCAGAAAACACACCATGGATTCATTTAGATATTGCCGGTACATCAGATGCAGCAACCCCACATGATTTAGGTCCTAAAGGTGGTACTGGTGTAATGGTGAGAACGATTGCAACCTTTATTGAAAAATTAGGCGACAATCAAGTGGAAATTTAACTCTTATAAATTATCGTGATTACTCTTTGTCAATGGGCGAATGGCATAGGCGACCTTCACCTTCTTTCATATGTTACTTAAGAAAAGGAGGTATTGTATGAGCAACTTCGGTTATGGTGGTTACGGCGGTATTTATCCATTTTTAGGGGGATTCTTAGGAGGGCTTCTTGGCAATACATTTTATCCAAATTATTATCCTCAGAGGTATTATCCAAGATACTATCCTTATTACCCCCCTTATCCATACTACCCACCATATTATCATCGCCCATATAGACGCTACTAATAAAAACAGAAAGCTTGTGACCTACAGTGCGAGGTCACAAGCTTTTAATTTTTTATTTAATTCCTTGTTCTTTTTTCATTCGTTCAATTTCGGATTTAAGATCATCTCTTACAGTGCCTGACCATGGTTTTACACCGGCAATATAAGATGAACGACTCATAATATGTCCCCCTACTGGTCCTGTAATAAAGAGGAATAACACTCCTAAAAGAATAGCAGGATTGAAATGGTCTTCAATTAACCAAAAATGTAGGAAAACTCCAATTAAAATACACATAACCCCAAGCGTTGCACTTTTAGATGCTGCATGCGCACGAGTGTACAAATCGGGTAAACGAAATAATCCGATAGCTGTTACTACAATAAACACTAAACCTACGACTATAAAGAAAATGATTAGAATATTAGCGAGAATTGTCACGTGTAATTATATCTCCTTTCTCTATAAATTTAGAGAAAGCGATTGTTCCAATAAACGATAAAATCGCCAATAATAATATAATCTCTAAGTAAAAACTTGTCTCAACTAAAATGGAGAAAAGTCCAACTAAGCAAATAAGTGCAACACCAATGGCATCTAATGCAACGACACGGTCAGAAGGATGTGGACCCTTCACAAGACGATAAAACAGTGCAATCAATGATAGTGTAACAATGACAATGGAACCCCAAATAAAGTATGTCATGAACGGCTCACCTCCAAGATTGCCTTTTCAAATGAGTATTTAATAGAATCAATTGTTTCGTCAATATCCTGACTATCAATTACATGTATAAATAATGACTTTGAATCGTCAGAAACGTGTACCACTACCGTACCTGGTGTCAATGTAATTAAACTAGATAAAAGTGTGATTTCCCACTCTTCTGTTAAGGTCGTGTCATATTTGAAGAATGCAGGTTGCATCTCAAGTTTTGGTTTAATGACTAGCTTCAAAACAGTTATATTCGCTAAAATTAACTCTTTAATAAATAACACTGTTAATTTGATGACAGCCCATACTCGGTCAATATATAGACGCGTTTTAAAGAACTTTCTAAGTGCAATAATGACAAGCAAACCTAGTAAATAACCTATTATAAATCGAGATAATGAGTAATTAGAGGATAAAAACATCCAAAGAAAAGCTAGAAAGACATTTAATAAAATTTGAAAGGACATTTATTCTCCTCCTTTCATGACTGCATCAGTGTAAATTGAGGGATCGATTAAAATTTTAGCTGCATGATCCATGAATGGTGTAATCCATTCCGTTCCAACCCCATATGCAACAGAAATGAACACTAAAAGCATCGTTGGAATGAATAACCCTTTATAAGTAGATGGGTTCACACTAGGTGAAATTGTGCCTTGTTCACCCCAAAATGCGTAAATAAAAATACGAATAACTGATAGCAAGACAGCGATACTTGACGCTAAGATAAACACGCTACTCCATAGGTTTCCAGCTTCAAATCCACCCTGTACAATTAGTAATTTACCTACAAACCCGCTTAAAGGAGGTACACCAGCTAAACCAAAAGCAGCGATGATATAAAACCATCCTAAAGCTGGGTATGTTTTCATTAATCCTCCCATTTTACGTAAATTGGTTGTCCCTGTTACATAAATGACAATCCCAATCAACATAAACAAGGCTGCTTTAATGATCATATCATGAATTAAATAAAACATTGCTCCCTCTAGAGCCACTTCGTTCATTTGTGCTACACCGAATAAAATAACCCCAACAGCAATAACGATATTATATATAATAATTTGTTTCACATCGAAATGGGCAAGGGCACCGATACAGCCTGCCAAAATAGTAATGACTGATAGAATTAATAATAATTCATGCGTATACGCCAAATCATGAGTAAAGAACAATGTGTATGTACGCATTATTGCGTATACCCCTACTTTTGTAAGCAATGCACCAAATAATGCTAAAACAGGTATTGGTGGTGCTGCGTATGCACTTGGTAGCCAAAAGTAAAGAGGGAATATAGCTGCTTTCATACCGAATACAAGTAAGAATAGTACTGCGATTACAGTAAGAATTCCAGGCTGATTCAGTTCAGCTATTTTAATTGATATATCGGCCATATTTAAAGTGCCGACAACTGAATATAAAAATGCCACTGTAATAACGAAAAATGCAGATGAAAGTACATTAACTAAAATGTACTTAATCGATTCGCGTAATTGAGCTTTTTCTCCACCTAATACAATTAGTAAATAAGAAGACATAAGCAGTACTTCAAAGAATACAAAGAGGTTGAAAATATCCCCTGTTGTAAATGCACCATTCACCCCAGTGATGATAAACATCACCCCAGGATAATAGAAGAACTGTTCACGTTCTTTACCAATCGATTTGAATCCATACCAAACAATGAAAAAGGCAAGGGTTACTGTTGTTAAAACAAGTAAGGATGAAATACTATCGGCGACCATTGTAATACCAAATGGTACAGGCCAATCACCAAAAGTAACAACTTGTGGTCCATTTTCATAAACGTTAAGCAGTAGTAAAAAAGCACAAACGATAGAAATAAGTAACCCGACTAAGCTTGTAACTCGTTGATAGCTTATATTTTTTTGTCCAAACATTAAGATCATCCCAAAGAAGAATGGGATAATAATGGGCAATAAAAGAAAGTTATTCATCATGCTCACTTCCTTTCATTAATGTCATATCATCCGTTTTTAGCTCATGATAGGCACGGTATGCAAGGACTAAGAAAAATGCTGTTACACCAAAACTAATAACGATCGCAGTTAATATCAGGGCCTGTGGAAGTGGGTCAACATAATCGGTTACCCCATCAGCTAATACAGGAGGAGCACTTCCACCAAAGCTACCCATTGTTAGTATTAATAAATGAGCACCATGACTAAGTAATCCTGTTCCGATGATAATACGAAGCAAACTGCGAGATAATATTAAATACATTGCGGCCATAAATAAGAAACCACAAACAAAAGCCATAACTATTTCCATTATTCATCATCCCCAATCGTTTGAATAATGGTCATCGTAACGCCAACAACAACCAAATAAACACCTAAGTCGAACAAAGCAGCAGTATGAAGGGAAGTCTTACCTAAAATCGGTAGGTTAAAGTAATCAAAGAAATGAGTAAAGAATGGCTCCCCGACAAACATAGAAAATGCTGCCGTTCCGAAAGCTAAAAGTAATCCTACTGCAACTAAGTACAGATAATTAATTGGTAATATCGATTTTACTGTTTTTAAATCGAATGCAATAATTAATAACACAATTGCACTAGATGTGACTAAGCCTCCAACAAATCCTCCTCCTGGTGTATAGTGTCCAGCAAAGAAGATATGAACAGCATAGAAGAAAATAATGAAAAAGACGATTTTCGCAGTAAACTGCAGTATTACATCATTTGTTTTCATAATTTCCCTCCTTTTTTGCTCATTCGAAGTTTAATCATACCGTAAATAGCCATCCCAGCAATTGCGAGTACAGTAATCTCAAATAATGTATCGAATCCACGGTAATCAACAAGAATAACGTTTACAATATTTCCTCCACCTGCAAGAGAATACACTGTATCCTTATAGTAATCTGCAATGGATGGAATCAATTTTTGAGAATGTGAAGATAGTGCCACAAGAGTTACCATAACTCCTACCGCAATAGATACAAATGCTCTTCCAAATTTAAATCGAGTACGTTCTTCTGCCTTTTGGAATTTTGGAAGATGGTAAAAGGCTAATAAAAATAATGCAACAGAAATTGTTTCAATAACTAATTGCGTTAACGCTAAGTCAGGCGCGTTAAAAATAACAAAGAATAGGGAAACTGTATATCCAACTGCACCTAAAGCGACGATCGATGTAATACGTGATTTTGCGAAAACAGTCGTTATTGTACCGATTATTAAAGCAATGATTAAGATGATTTGATACACATGAATTGGTGATGCACTTTCAAATGAAACAACAAATGCATCTTTAATGAATAAGGTACCAATTACGAGCATGGCAAATGCAGTAAACATATAGCTTAAATATCGACGATTTGACCCCGTCATATAGGATTTTGATAGGCTGTCCATCCAAGAGTCAAAGAGTACATTGATCACAAAATCATACAGTCGATTAAGTGAAAGTTTCGCAGGAAATACTTTATAAACTTTTTGCCATTTAGCTACTGTGAAGTAAAGTAGCAACCCTATGACAAAAATTCCGATTGTCATGAGTAATTCTGTGTTAACACCATGCCAAGCTGCAACGTGTATGTCCACTTCATTTGGATTGTTGTACAGGAATGGCTGAATTGCAGTAACTGCAGGTTTCACGAATGTATCTGTAATCAAGTTTGGAATAAAGAAGATTACGATAACTAAAACAGCCAAAATAGCTGGTGAAATCAACATACCAATAGGTGCCTCGTGTGGTTTATGAGGTAATTGGTCTGATTTGCGTTTTCCTGAAAACGTTTTAAATACAAAATAGAAACTATAGACAAAAGTAAATATACTAGCAATCCAAGCAAAGATAGGGAACAGTACACCCCAAGTAGAGAATTCAAAAAGTTCAAACTCTTTAACTGCTAACATCGCTGTTAAAAACATTTCTTTACTTAAGAAACCATTAAATAATGGCACACCAGCCATTGAAAAGCCGCCAATTAAAGCAATCGTGAAACTTACTGGCATAATGCTCATAAGACCACCAAGTTTGCGAATATCACGTGTGCCTGTTTCGTGATCGACAATTCCTGCAATCATGAACAGACTACCTTTAAATGTAGCATGGTTAATTAAGTGGAAGATTGCGGCAAAGGCTGCATATTTAAATACCGTATCTTCTGCACCTTCAACATGATAAGCAATTGCCCCAACACCTAATAAGGACATGATAAGACCTAGTTGACTAACCGTGGAGAAGGCTAGTATTGCTTTCAAGTCCGTTTGTTTTACCGCAAAGAATGAACCCCACATTAACGTAAGTAGCCCTATACCAGATACTAACCAAATCCAAACTTCGGAAGAGGCGAAAATTGGTGTAAAACGAGCAACTAAGTAAATCCCTGCTTTAACCATAGTGGCAGAGTGAAGATAAGCACTAACTGGTGTAGGTGCTTCCATTGCATCTGGCAACCAAATATAGAATGGGAACTGTGCGGATTTAGTAAAGGCCCCTAGTAAGATAAGGATCAATGCCATGATAAATGTATCATTCGTTGCAAGTTCAGGTGCTTGACCAATCAATTCTCGTATCGAGAATGTCCCTCCCATAATAGAGAGTAAAACGAAACCACCAAGCATCAACATTCCGCCTGCAACAGTAATCATCATTGATTTTAATGCACCAAAGCGGGACTGATCACGGTTATACCAATATCCAATTAATAAGAATGAGGAAACTGATGTTAATTCCCAAAATAAATAAAGCGTGATCATATGATCCGATTGCACGACCCCGAGCATTGCAGACATAAACATTAATAAGTAAATGTAAAAGTTATGTAACTGCTCTTTCGTGCGGTCTAGATAAAAGATAGAATAAAGTACTACAAGTGCACCAATTCCTGTAATTAGCAAGGAGAAGAGAAGACTTAGGCCATCTAAATAAGAAACAAATGAAATTCCTAGTGAAGGAATCCATTGAATTGTTCCAATAAATGATTCTCCAGCTGCAATTGATGGAATATACGTAGCGTAAAATGTTACAAGTACTACTGGTACAATTAGTACAAACCACCCCGTATGTATGGAACGTATTTTCTTAAAGAAAAACGGCATAAATAACGCAGCTATTAAAGGAATGAAAATATATAAGACTTGATTCAAAAGTATCCCCCTTTCTTTTTAAAAAACACTATTTTTAGTGATAAATCATGTACATTATACATGATAGAGACACCATTTTCTACGTAACCAAGGTAAATCTACACTTGATAGACCCTATAAAAGTGATATGATGTTAGAGATTAAAAGAGATAGAGGAATGAAAATGAAAAACCCTTACATATATGGATACTTGCCGCTTTTTACAATTTTATTGTTTAGTTTAACTTTTGGAATTTATACAGTTGGGGAGTCAATTGAGATTTTTACATCGATTGGTGTTTACGCTGGAATGCGGGAGTTTTTAAGTGATTTACAATTACGTGTTTTTTTATTAATTATATTTACTTTACTATTTTTTATGATTTTTTCTGCGCTAAAGGTCATAAGTGAAACGATTCATGAAGTAGGCATGTTGTTATTTTCAAAAGATAAAGAAGGAGAGACGATGCGTGTAGCAAGAGGCGGCTATGTTATTTTATTTTTCGGTGCCTTAATCTCGGCTTTCTTTATCCAATCGTTTATTGCATTAATGATCGTTGTTGTGGTCACAGTGTTAGTTTACTTTGTGTTTACAGTATATAAAATGAGCCATTTCATGTCCTTTACAGGAATGATTGGCCTAATATTTTTTGAAATTATCTTTTGGGCAACTTTTATCACTACTATTGTATATGTGATTTTTAAACTATATAACGGGATTCTCGCAAGTTTACCATTTGCAAATTAAAAGGGGTGCGTCTTAATTAGACGCACCTCTTTTAATTATTAATTATGGTGTTAAAGATTTTAAAGTGGATTTGGTCGTCTTCGAGTGAATACATAGATTTAGGTGTGTCAAAGCCTACCCAAACAGTCGCTGTATATCGATCTGTTAAACCAGCTAACCAAAAATCTTTATAGTCATTTGTCGTACCTGTTTTTGCTCCAATATATGTGGAGTCAGTATATAGACCACGACCGGTTCCACTCGTGACAACATCATTTAACAGAGAATGCATGTGGCCAATTGTTTTGGTCGACCATACTGTTTCTCTTTCATGATTCCAACTATAAAGTTCGTTACCTTGTAAGTCTGTTACTTTTCGTATGCTATGAATTTGTTCATAGCTTCCATCAATGAAACTAGAATATGCATCAGCCATTTCAATCGGAGTGACTCCATAAGTGAGACCACCTAATGCAGCAGAATAGGTATAATCTTCTTGAACGAGCGATTGGAAGTTAAAACGGTCAAGATATTGAAATCCAGTTTCAATGCCAATCGTATGTAATAGTCGAACTGCAGAAGTATTGAAACTATTTTTAAATGCGGTTGAAATAGAAACATTCCCGTAAACCGCGCCCCCATAGTTTTGAGGACAGAAGTTTTCTACGCAGTAACGCCCCCCGCTAACAATTGAGTACGGCGTATAATTTGTTTCTTCAAAAAGCGGTGAGTAGACAATGAGTGGTTTAAATGCTGAACCGGGTTGTCTAGCAGCTTGATATGCGCGGTGAAAATCGTACTTTTTATAATTCTTTCCTGCATAAACACTAACGATTTCACGTGTATTATTTTCAACTACAACAGAACTTGCTTGGAGACCGTTTATCGAAAGTAAAGAATTAATAGTTTGTTCATCTTCAATTTGTTTATTTTGGTCTAGCGCGGTATAGATCCTTATTCCAGATTGTAATAATTGGTCAATCTTATGATTTAGTTCATTATTAATTTGTTCTTTTTCTTCAATTGTTGTTGCTTCATTTAATTGCTGATCAAATCCTTCATTTTTCGCTACTAGCCATTTTAATTCTTCTAATACATAGGTACTGTAAGCAGGGGATTTTTGGATTTTCTGTTTTGTGTTAATTGTGATTTTTTCAAGCTTATGTATTTTGGCTTCTTCCTCAGTTAGAATGTTGTGTTTAACTAAAATGTCTATTAATCTTTCTTGTCTTGCTTTTGTGTTATTAAAATTTCTTAAAGGATCATATAAAGACGGATTATTAGGAATCGCTGCAATAAAAGCCATTTGTGCTAGAGTTAACTCTGACAATGGTTCTTGGAAATAATAAGAAGCAGCGGCTCCTATACCATAGACCTGATTACCAAAATAGATTTCATTTAAATACATTTCAAAGATTTGCTCTTTATTGTAAATCGTTTCAAGCTCGTGAGCATAAAACAGTTCCATAAGTTTGCGCTCATAAGATTTTTCTTCAGAAAGATAACGCATTCGAACAAGTTGCTGGGTAATTGTACTACCACCTTGTTGAATGGACTGTTCAGAAGAATTGACAACAACTGCCCTCATAATGGCACTTAAATCAAATCCAATATGTTGATAAAATTGACTATCTTCACTTAGTAAATAGGTTTGCTTGATTACTTCGGGAATATCTTCAAATTTCATTGGCTGTCGCCATTCAATATATTCTTCATTAAATATTTTACCGTTCCGATCTACCATTGTAATTGGATGATGATTCTCAACAATAGGTAGTTGGATTTTATCTTCTAATTGTTGTTCTCTCGCCTTTGCTACTGAGTACTCTTCTGAAATTTTAGCACCTAGAAAAATAAGCAATGGAAAACAACAAAAAATGAGAAGAAATCCGACGCTTTGTTTCATGCATATTCCTCCCAAAAAGCTAGCCTACATGAAAGAATAGCATATTTATAGAACAATAGTTAGATTGGATAGAATTACAATGTTACTGATGACTTTTTAAGACATCTTCAAAATATTGTCTTGGTACTCTTTGAATTAGGAAAACGATAATAGATGCGATGAAAAATAAAATCCCTGTTGTATAAAAAACAGTTGAGATGGTTGCTATTCCACTTATAATTCCCCCGAAAACGGGTCCAATAATATTTCCTAAAAAACGGAAACTTTGATTGTATCCCATAATTTCTCCTTGTACTTCAACGGGCGCCTCACGCCGAATAAGTGCAGTTGTAATTGGAATAAGCCCCCCAGAAAAAATACCGAAAAAGAATCGTAATAAGATCAATTGCCATAGTGAAGTTACAAGGGCTTGAGGGATGATGAATAAAACAGTAATGAAAAGTAAAGTGGCTAATACTTTTTCATAACCAATTTGGTCTGCTAAACGTCCAAAAAATCGGGAAAATATTAGACTACCTACTCCAGCAGCACTAAATGTTAACCCGGAGAGGAATGCAACTTGTTCACTTGTAGTTAAATCAGAAACGTAAAGTGACAAAAGAGGCTGAATACTAAAATTACCAATTTGAATTAGAGCAGTCACCAACATTGTGTTAAGTATTAATCGATGATGGAAAATAGCCCAAATAATATTTTTCCGTGAAAAAACAGAACTTTTTTTCTTTGTATCTATTTTTGGCTCATGAATTCCGATGATAATAATAAATGCAGCAAGTGAGATGGTAATAGAGGTTAAAATGAAGGTATAACTAAAACCTACTGCATCTGCAAGTGAACCACCAATAATTGGGCCGAATAAGGTTCCACCGACACTTCCGATTTGGAGTGTACCTAAAGTTTTACCTGCCACATTTTTAGGCGTATGTTTACTTATAAATGCCATGGAAGTGGGAATGAATCCAGTTACAATTCCCATAAATAAACGCAAAAAGAAAAACTGATAAACATCCTGTACATGGCCCATTAAGAAAATACTCAATGCAATACCAAAACAATTGATGATCATAATAGGCTTGTAACCATATTTATCTGAGATTCTCCCCCATATAGGAGACATTAGAAATGCAGAAATAAAAGTAGCACCAAAAATTAGACCTGCCCATTTTTGTACATAACTTTCTGAAAAATCCCCCATTGTTTCAATGTAAAGAGAGAGGAATGGCATAATCATTGTCAGTGAAGAGGAGACAATAAAATTAGAGATGAGAATTATAATAAAATTTCGTTTCATGTTTGACATAGCATCACTTTCTTCCGAACATAGTAAAAATCTATTTTTCAGTATACCTAATCACACTTTATGAAGGAAGTAAAGGGAAAGGTTATTTGCGGAAAAAATAATGGTTATATGGTAAACTGTTACGAGGTAATGCCAAGAACAACCAATAAAAACAATTTTTAATTAGAGGAGAGTTAATATGTACCCACAATTATCGAAAGATTTAAATCCTGGTGAAGTTTTAGTTGAAATGAATACAACACTTGGAGCAATTAAACTAAAATTATTCCCTGAACAAGCACCAAAAACAGTTGAGAACTTTTTAGGTCATGCTAAATCTGGTTATTATAACGGGATCATTTTCCACCGTGTTATTACTGATTTCATGATTCAAGGTGGAGACCCTACAGGAACTGGAATGGGTGGAGAATCAATCTGGGGATCATCATTTGAGGATGAATTCAGTCCAGAATTATTTAACTTACGCGGAGCACTTTCAATGGCAAATGCTGGTCCAAATACAAATGGTTCACAATTCTTTATTGTTCAAATGCCTCATGTTCCAAGTAATATGATTAGCCAAATGGAACAAGCAGGATTCCCTAAAGAAGTAATTGAAGAATATGCACGTGTTGGTGGTACACCATGGTTAGATTATAAACATACAGTATTTGGCCACGTAGTGGAAGGTATGGAAGTTGTTGACAAAATTGCGAACGTTGAGAAAGATATGCGCGATAAACCACTAGAAGATGTTAAGATTGAATCGATCACAGTATTTGAACAATAATTTGAAAGAAGTGTGACAAAATGAATAAGTTTGTCCTTGGTTTTCTGTATTTTCCAGAAGACAAATCGGGTTATATTCCAGCTGCATTCGAATTTTTAGTTTTAATCATTCTATGTGCTTTAGTCTTCATGTGGGTGAGACGTATATCTAAAAAACAAGAAGCAAAAGCAAAAGTTTTAGAAGATCGTATTTTAAGCCAACGCCAACAAAGCACACAAAAGATAGAAAAATAAAAAAAGGTCGACTCACAAAACATGAGTCGACCCTTTTTTATGATCAGGTAATTAATTAGTTAGATGTATTAAGATAAAGATTTTTTGAAGCGTTCAACACCGTCTTTAACTGTATCGAAAGGACATGCTACATTCATTCGTAAAAATCCATTACCGGCCTCACCATATTTTGTCCCTGGTTCAAGGGCAAGTCTTCCAACTTCTAAAATGCGGTGCATCATTTCACTTTCAGTTAAGCCAGTTCCTCGGTAATCAATCCATATTAAATATGTAGATTGTGGTTTCGTTACAATTACACCCTCAATTTTATTTAATTCTTCTACGACATAGTCCATATTGTTTGAAACATATTGAATCATTTCAGCTAACCATTCGTCGCCGTCTTCGTAAGCAGCTTTAAGTGCGCTTGCAGCAAGGATGTTAAGGTCTTCTTGTCCGTGTGCATTTCTATTTTCAATTAATTTTGCTCTGAGTTCGTCGTTTGGTACTACCATCATTGCAGCATGAAGCCCTGCCATATTGAATGTTTTTGTAGGAGCAATACAAGTAATAATTTTAGCTTGTTCAGCACCGTCAATTGTTAATGTTGGAATATGTTTAGCACCTTCAAATACGATATCTGCATGGATTTCATCAGAAATTAATAAAACATCGTACTTAATACATAGTTGAACAATTTGTTCTAGGTCTTCTTTTGACCAAACAACACCACCAGGATTATGTGGGCTACATAAAATGTACGTTTTCACACCTGCTTTAAATTGTTCTTCTAACGCAGAAAAGTCGTATTTAAATGAATTTTCAGATTGTACTAAATCTACTGCTACGAGTGTACGTTTTTGTGCAGTCGGTATGTTTGTGAAGGCTGGATATACAGGTGTTGAAATACATACTTTATCGCCAGGTTGAGTAAATGTCTCAAGTATCGAAGCTAAAGAAGGTACTACACCATGATGGAATAGAATCGTATTTTTATCGATATGCCAATTGTGGTGACGAATAAACCAATTTTGAATGGCAGTTTTACATTCATCACTGATATATGAATAGCCGAATACAGGGTGGTCTAATCGTTGTTTCACTGCATTAATAATAACTTCTGGTACAGCAAAGTCCATATCTGCAACCCACATTGGTAATATATCTGATGCATCTTCTACATTATATTTTGCTTTTAAGCGATCTTTGAATTGATCCCATTTCAGAGAGTTTGTATTTTTACGATTATAGATTTGATTAAAGCTGCTCAAAAATATCACTCTTTCTTTATTAACTTTTATAACTATGATACCATATTAGTTAACATAACAGTAGTTAGGTGAAAATTAATGGATACAATTGAAATAATAGAAATGAATCAAAAAGCGATCCGCTTATTAAAAGAGTGGGATCCTTTTCAGGTTGGTGAGGATCACTATGATACTGAAGCGGCAGATGTTGTAGCGGCCCTTCACGGTATTGATGATCCGAGTGCATTAGCAAAGGTAATTCAGGTTGTGTATGAACATTCTTTTGAAGAATGGATTCCTTTTGAAAAATGTGTTTCTATATCGTATAAGTTAATAGCTATAAAATTTGAAGCAAAATGTATTGTTTAATAAAAAAGTAATCTCCAATAATAATTGGAGATTACTATCTATGCTTTAATTCCGTCTAACAAATTTGAAGTAGGTACTTCTAAAACATTAGACAGTTTTAAAATCGTTTGTAACGAAGGAATTCGTTCGCCCTTTTCGTATTGCGTTAGTTTTTCTACCCCGATTTGTGAAAGTTTTGATAACTCTTCTAGTGATAAGTTACGTTCCTCTCTTAAAAATCTAAGTTGTTCGTGAAATAATTGTTTCACTCTCTTACACCCCTTTCTATTCATAAAAATAGTATATTCATAGTTTGGATAATTAATTAGATGTTTATGATTTAAACTATAAAAATTCATACTAGTATAATTAAAAATAATCCTTAAAAATCGTAATTTTACTTAATGCGAACTTTAGTAATAATGTTGTTTTACAAGTTTGAAGATTCAGTGAGATTCTTTGTCCAGTATCTATACATATGTTATAATTTAACATGACATTTACGTAGATAAAGAAAGTAGGAAAACTTTTTATGACAAAAAAATATGAAGTAGGTGACGTGGTAACCGGCAAGGTAACTGGTATTCAGCCTTACGGAGCTTTCGTAGCTTTGGACGAGAATACTCAAGGGCTCGTTCATATTTCAGAAATTACGTATGGATTTGTTAAAGATGTGGCAGATTTTTTAAAAATAGGAGATGAGGTCCAAGTAAAAATACTTGAAGTGGATGAGAACTCGGAAAAAATAAGTCTATCTACTCGAGCTTTACAGGATGTACCTCCCCAAAAGAGGAAAGAACAATTCCCTCGTAAGTCTTTGCAAGATCGTGTAGATGAAAGTGATGCAAATGGTTTTAAATCATTAAGAGACAAGCTTCAAGATTGGATTGAACAATCAGGTCATTAGAATGTAAGGGAAATTTCATAAAAGAGTGTAGAGAGATTATAACTTTCTACACTCTTTTTTTTATTTTCCTTTATGGATATTAGTTTCTTTAAATCTCTAGGTAATCATAATGTTGCGGGGGACAAGTTTAAATAAACTTTTCGTAAAATTCTTAAACTTTGCAGAGAAGAAAAATTATATATGTAAGCGATAGAATCTCTTTTCGACATTTCAGGTTGAGGTATAGAAATTGCTATAGAAGTAAAATAATAATATAAGTTTGTTTTTAATACCAAAAAGTATGCCCTTTAGTGTTATTTTTAGTAATTTGAATGTTTTCCACAAGGTATAAATATTAAATTATTACATTTTTTCGCATCCATATTTGTAAAAATTAAACGTGATATAAAGCGTTACAGGAGGTAAATAGTATGATTCCATATAAGCATGAACCATTAACTGATTTTTCTGTTGAAGAGAACCGACAAGCTTACTTAGAGGCTTTGAAAAAAGTAGAAGGTGAACTCGGCCAACATTACCCTTTAATTATTGGTGGGGAACGTGTAACGACTGAACAAAAGATTGTTTCTTATAACCCTTCCAATAAAGAAGAAGTGATTGGGTATGTATCAAAAGCGAGCCAAAATATAGCAGAAAAGGCAATGCAAATTGCAGATTCAACATTTAACACATGGAAAAAAGTAGACCCTTGCATCCGTGCTGAAGTTTTATTCAAGGCTGCAGCGATTACTCGCCGTCGAAAATACGAGCTTTGTGCATGGTTAACAAAAGAAGCGGGTAAACCTTGGGCTCAAGCTGATGGGGACATTGCAGAGGGAATTGATTTTTTAGAATATTATGGCCGCCAAATGTTAGAACTTGCAAAAGGTAAACCTTTGGCAGAAAACCAAGGACAAATTAATAAGTATACGTATATTCCACTTGGTGTAGGAGTTATTATTTCACCATGGAATTTCCCATTTGCTATTATGGCTGGGACAACCGTTGCTGCCGCTGTCACTGGTAATACTGTATTACTTAAACCGGCTTCTACAACTCCTGTTATTGCTTACAAATTTGTTGAAATAATGGAAGAGGCAGGGCTTCCAGCAGGTGTTATTAACTATATCCCAGGTTCCGGTGCCGAAGTTGGGGACTACTTAGTTGATCACCCACGTACTCGTTTCATCAGCTTCACGGGTTCACGTGATGTAGGATTACGAATTAACCAACGTGCTTCTATACTAAACGAAGGACAAATATGGATTAAACGTGTTATAGCTGAAATGGGTGGGAAAGATACAATCGTAGTAGACGACAATGCAGACTTAGAATTAGCTGCTCAATCAATTGTTACTTCTGCGTTTGGTTTCAGTGGACAAAAATGTTCAGCTTGTTCACGTGCAGTAATTGTTGGAGACGAGGCATACAATCAAGTTGTAGAAAGAGTCGTTGAATTAACAAAAGAATTAGTTGTTGGCGACCCAACAAATGAAGATACATTCTGTGGTCCAGTTAATGATGGCGGTGCATTCAAAAAAGTATCTGAGTATATTGAAATTGGTAAAAGTGAAGGTCGTATTGTTGTTGGTGGGGAATATGATGATTCTAAAGGCTTCTTTATTCACCCAACCGTATTCGCTGACGTAGATCCCCAAGCACGAATTATGCAAGAAGAGATCTTTGGACCAGTTTTAGCAATGACAAAAGCAAATAACTTTGATGAAGCACTCAACATTGCGAACAATACTGTATATGGATTAACAGGTGCAGTTATTTCTAACAATCGCTTTAATCTAGAAAAAGCCCGTGAAGACTTCCACGTTGGGAACCTTTACTTTAACCGTGGCTGTACAGCTGCAACAGTAGGATATCAGCCATTTGGTGGATTTAACATGTCAGGTACTGACTCGAAAGCAGGTGGACCAGATTATTTAACTCTTCATATGCAAGCTAAGACTGTTTCTGAAAGCCTATAATATCTTAATCATATGAAAGTGGGCATAGAGAATCTACGTCTGCTTTCATATAATTAATTGATATGTGGTTATTTAAATACTTGTGAGCATATGAATATAATGAAAATACTTTCAATATGTAATAACTAAATTATGAGGAATAAATAAAAACGTGGTAATAATGTGAAATTTTTATGACAAAAAATCAAGGTACTATGTTACAATATGGGCGGTATTACTTTAAATGTAATACCTACAGGGTTATTTAATTATTATTACTAATTAAAGAGGCGAAATAAAATGGCTGAAAACTTAAATCTTTTTACTTCTACACAAGAAGTAGTGAAAGAAGCGCTTAACAAACTAGGTTACGACGAAGCGATGTATGAATTACTTAAGGAACCGCTTCGACTTTTAAAAGTTCGTATCCCAGTTAAAATGGATGATGGTACAACTCAAGTCTTCACTGGTTATAGAGCTCAACATAGTGATGCAGTTGGACCAACAAAAGGTGGGGTTCGTTTCCACCCAATGGTTAGTGAAGATGAAGTAAAAGCACTATCAATGTGGATGACATTAAAATGTGGAATTGTAGACCTTCCATATGGTGGTGGTAAAGGTGGAATCATTTGTGACCCACGCCAAATGTCAATGGGAGAACTTGAACGTTTAAGCCGTGGCTATGTTCGCGCTATTAGTCAAATTGTAGGACCTACTAAAGATATCCCAGCGCCAGATGTATTTACTAATGCACAAATTATGGCATGGATGATGGATGAGTATAGCCGTATGGACGAATTTAACTCACCTGGATTCATTACTGGTAAACCATTAGTTCTTGGTGGTTCAAAAGGTCGCGACCGTGCGACTGCTGAAGGGGTAACAATTGTTATTCAAGAAGCTGCAAAAAAACGCAACATTGATATAAAAGGCGCTCGCGTAGTAATTCAAGGATTTGGTAACGCGGGAAGTTTCTTAGCTAAATTTATGAGTGACTTAGGAGCAAAAGTGATTGGTATTTCCGATGCATACGGTGCTCTTCACGATCCGAATGGTTTAGATATCGATTACTTACTTGACCGTCGTGACAGCTTCGGTACGGTAACGACATTATTTGAAAATACGATTACAAACCAAGAATTACTTGAATTAGATTGTGATATTTTAGTTCCTGCAGCAATCGAAAACCAAATTACTGCAGAGAATGCTCATAATATTAAAGCAACAATCGTAGTTGAGGCTGCGAATGGTCCAACTACTTCAGAAGCTACTAAAATTTTAACTGAACGCGGAATCCTATTAGTACCTGACGTATTAGCATCAGCTGGTGGTGTTACTGTATCTTACTTCGAATGGGTACAAAATAACATGGGTTACTATTGGGAAGAAGAAGAAGTTCAAGAGAAACTATACAAAAAAATGGTTGATTCATTTGAAGCTGTTTACACAACTGCAACAACACGTAATATCGATATGCGCTTAGCTGCATATATGGTTGGTGTTCGCCGTACAGCCGAAGCTTCTCGCTTCCGTGGTTGGGTTTAATAGTATAAAATTAAGCTATGTAAAGGGATGTCCTTTGCATGGCTTTTTTTATGGCTAGAAATGAAATTTCTATATGTATAGAAAGGCAATCTATAAGCGTTAGCCATTGACTTTCTAATGCATATAAAACATAAAGGGGAGAAAGTATTGAACGAATTTACATTCTATAATCCAGTCAAATTAATTTTTGGAAAAGACGCACTAGAGAATTTACCTACAGAAGTATCTCAATATGGAAAAAAGGTTCTTGTAGTTTACGGTGGCGGAAGTATTAAGAAAAATGGTGTTTATGAAGCTGTTTTAAATAAATTATCCAGCATTAATTGTGAAGTATTTGAATTAAGTGGTGTTGAACCGAACCCAAGAGTTGAAACAGCAAGAAAGGGTACTGAAATCTGTAAACAAAATGAAATTGACCTCGTATTAGCAGTGGGCGGTGGATCTGTAATCGATTGCTCTAAGTTAATTGCTGCTGGCGCCAAGTATGAAGGTGATCCATGGGACTTTGTAATAAAAAAGGCATTTCCTAACGATGCACTTCCACTTGGGACGGTGCTAACATTAGCCGCAACAGGTTCAGAAATGAATGCCGGTTCTGTTATTACAAATACTGCAACAGAAGAAAAGTTTGGTTGGGGAAGTCCATTTGTATTCCCTAAATTTTCAATCCTGAATCCTGAATTTACATTCACTGTTCCAAAAGAACATACCGTTTATGGTATGGTTGATATTATGTCTCATGTATTTGAACAATATTTCCATAACGCAACAAATACGCCAATTACGGATGAAATGTGCGAGGGTGTTTTACGTACTGTAATTGAAACAGCACCAAAATTAATAAATGACTTAGAGAATTATGAGTTAAGAGAAACGATTTTATTTGCAGGAACTGTTGGGTTAAATGGATTTTTATCAATTGGTTCTCGTGGAGATTGGGCTACTCATGATATTGAGCATTCTGTATCTGCCATTTACGATATACCTCATGGTGGAGGGTTAGCAATTCTATTCCCACATTGGATGCGTCATAATGTGAAGTTCAATCCAGAAAGATTTGCTAAACTTGCAACTCGTGTATTTAATGTAGATCCTGATAACAAAACTGTTGAAGAGATTGCCTATGAGGGAATCAATGAACTATCAGAGTTCTGGAAATCCTTAGGGGCACCAAGTAAGCTTTCTGATTATGGAATTGATGACTCTAAATTTGATCAAATGGTCAGTCATAGTGTAGATAATGGACGATTGGGCAATTTTAGAAAATTAGAAGCAGATGATGTTTACGCAATATTAAGAAATGCATTATAATAAAAATCCTTGTGCTCATTGGGCACAAGGTTTTTTGTTATTTTCGGTCGCTATCTGTATTATCTTTTGTAATGTTATGTTCCCAATCCTTAACATTATCATCTTCATCGAATGAGATGGTTACCTTCGTAACGCCTTTTTGACTTTTTAAGATTTCTGTTAAATGATCACGAACATCGTCTAAATAGGCTAAAGAAAGATTGGGGTCAGTTTCTGCTACTAACTCAACATGTAAAAATTCACCCTCTTTCACTACTTCCAATCGAGCAATATCTTTTACATTTGGATCTTGCATGACTAAATTTCCAATGTGAACATACATTTCTTCATCCGTTTCACCGATTGCACCGCGAGCATTATCTAGGAATACACGACCTACAACATAAAACATCATAATACCAATGATCATCGAAACTAATCCTTCAAGTGGTGTATAACCGGTAACGTTTGCAATAATAATTGCCAAGAAAGCTAATACATTTCCTGCTGTTGCCACGGCGTCTTCCATCCAAACGAGCTTCGTTGCAGGTTTTGCACGATTTAAATAACCAAATGATTTAGGAACAGCAATAAGACCTGCATGCTCTACTCCCACTTCATGTAGTACCTCTTTTGCTGCCTTATGAAGAACACTTCCTTCTAAAACAGTACCTAGTAGTAAAACACCTAATGCAATCCACATTCCACCACTTTCTTTAGAAGGGTGTAAAAAGTGATGCCAGCCTTCTTTAACTGTCTCATATGAAAGGATTCCTACAATTAAAACAGCCCCTAAACAAACTAGGTTTACAACTCGCCCAAACCCATTTGGGAAATTTTTCGTCGGAGCCTTTTTAGATAAAGCCGAACCTACAAAAACGAAAAATTGGTTTGCTGAGTCACCCAAAGAGTGCATCATTTCGGCAAACATAGCAACATTACCTGTGAAGAAGTATGCAACACCTTTAATAATTCCTAAAAATAAGTTTACTAGTGCGGCTACAAGGGAAGGTTTATTTCCTCCCTTTAATAACTTGAATATTTCTCCCATTATTTCTCCTCCAATTAAGCTATAATTTCAATTTCAATCTTTTGTATATACGGTAATGAATGCAAGGTATGATAAATTGAAATGGTATCTGTTGAAAATAAAGCTGAGAATTTAATATCAACTTCATATAAAGAGTGGGTCTCCGATACTAGAACATCCCGAATACGGATATTGTCAATAAACATCTCATTTTCCTTCATAAACTCAAGTAAATTATTTATATTTTTATCTTCATCTACTCGAGCTTTCAATGAATGTTCACGCATACGTAATCTTCTAGGACCGATTTTTAATAAGAATGGAGCGATTAATTCTATACCTACAACGACAATTACAACTGTCGCGAATGCTTCTAAATAAAATCCGGCACCAACTGCAATCCCTATTCCAGCTGCTCCCCATATCATGGCTGCTGTTGTTAGACCTGTGATACTGTCATTACCTTTACGTAAGATAACCCCTGCACCTAAAAATCCAATACCACTGACAATCTGTGCAGCTAAACGTAGCGGATCCATCGTAATATTAATATCGTCACGAGCGGGTGTACTATATGCAGTTTCAATCGAAATAATTGTTAATAAACAACTAAATGTTGCAATAACTAAACTTGTTTTTAACCCAACAGGCTTCTTTTTTAACTCTCTTTCAATCCCGATAATCAAACTGAGTGTGGCTGCTATCATTAATTTGTATATAACTCCTAATAAAAATGAGTCCGTGTTTAATAAATGCATGAAATTTCCCCCTTTTATTTATTGCTAACCTTCCATGAAAGTGACAAAATAGTAATAATTAACAACATGTCAAACAATTCGGAGCTGTACTTACATATGGAAAAACCAACAATTCATCCTTTTATACCAATTGTAATTGGTGTTATATCTATAGCGTTATCAGCTATTTTAGTTAAATTAGCTGAGGCAGAAGCAGGTGTGATCGCTTTTTATAGAATGCTTTTCTCAGTTTTATTAATGAGTCCAATATTCTTTACAAAATATGTACATGAAATTAAGTTGCTTTCTAGAAGAGATTGGATCTTCTCTTCTATTGCAGGTGTATTTTTAGCGTTCCATTTTATATTATGGTTTGAATCTCTGAATTACACTTCTGTTGCAAGTTCGACTGTCCTAGTAACGCTTCAACCTTTATTTGCATTTGTGGGAACTTACTTTTTCTTTAAAGAACCATTATCGGTTAAAACAATTATTTCAGGATTAATCGCTATTTCAGGAAGTATTCTTATCAGTTGGGGTGACTTTAAAGTAAGTGGAACAGCTTTATATGGAGATATATTGGCATTAATTGCGTGTGGACTTGTTACTGGTTATTTTTTATTCGGTCAGGATGTACGTAAAAGATTATCGTTAATTACTTATACTATGGTTGTCTATTCAATTAGTACAATTTGTTTATTCATCTATATGATTATTGGAAGAGAATCATTTGGTCCTTATTCAACAATGACTTGGGTTTGGTTTATCTTACTTGCACTTATACCTAATTTATTGGGACATACACTTTTTAATTGGGCATTAAAATGGGTAAGCACGAATGTAATTTCGGTTGCTGTATTATTTGAACCAATAGGAGCAGCTATACTTGCGTATTTTGTTTTTGAAGAATACCTAAAGGCGACACAAATATTAGGTGGAATCATAGTTATTTTAGGTATTATGTTATTTATAATTGATATAAAAGTGTTCAATAAGATATTTAGAAGAAAAAAAGCTTGATTTCTATTTTTGTATAATGTATATTATTACTTGTCCTTACGAAGGAAGCTGTTTTGAAATCTAAAATTTTGATTTGTAAAATAGTTGACTTCGAAAAGGAAAAAGATTAAGATGTAAGAGTTGCTCTTGAGGAAAACTTCTAAAAATACTAAAGAAAGTATTGACGTCACTAAGTTATAGTGATATAATAACGGAGTCGCTAAAAAAGAGCGTAACTAAAATGAACCTTGAAAACTGAACAACAAAACGTTAATGAAATAAACGTTTCTTTAATTGAGAAACAAAAAATTTGGACATCAAAATTTGATGCCAGCTAAAAATTTGAGCTTTATCAAATTTTCTTTTATGGAGAGTTTGATCCTGGCTCAGGACGAACGCTGGCGGCGTGCCTAATACATGCAAGTCGAGCGAACTTGCGGGAGCTTGCTCCCAAAAGTTAGCGGCGGACGGGTGAGTAACACGTGGGCAACCTGCCCTATAGTTTGGGATAACTCCGGGAAACCGGGGCTAATACCGAATAATACATTTTATCTCCTGATGAGATGTTGAAAGATGGTTTCGGCTATCGCTATAGGATGGGCCCGCGGCGCATTAGCTAGTAGGTGAGGTAACGGCTCACCTAGGCGACGATGCGTAGCCGACCTGAGAGGGTGATCGGCCACACTGGGACTGAGACACGGCCCAGACTCCTACGGGAGGCAGCAGTAGGGAATCTTCCACAATGGGCGAAAGCCTGATGGAGCAACGCCGCGTGAGTGAAGAAGGTTTTCGGATCGTAAAACTCTGTTGTAAGGGAAGAACAAGTGCAGTAGTAACTGGCTGCACCTTGACGGTACCTTATTAGAAAGCCACGGCTAACTACGTGCCAGCAGCCGCGGTAATACGTAGGTGGCAAGCGTTGTCCGGAATTATTGGGCGTAAAGCGCGCGCAGGCGGTTTCTTAAGTCTGATGTGAAAGCCCCCGGCTTAACCGGGGAGGGTCATTGGAAACTGGGAGACTTGAGTGCAGAAGAGGAAAGTGGAATTCCAAGTGTAGCGGTGAAATGCGTAGAGATTTGGAGGAACACCAGTGGCGAAGGCGACTTTCTGGTCTGTAACTGACGCTGAGGCGCGAAAGCGTGGGGAGCAAACAGGATTAGATACCCTGGTAGTCCACGCCGTAAACGATGAGTGCTAAGTGTTAGGGGGTTTCCGCCCCTTAGTGCTGCAGCTAACGCATTAAGCACTCCGCCTGGGGAGTACGGTCGCAAGACTGAAACTCAAAGGAATTGACGGGGGCCCGCACAAGCGGTGGAGCATGTGGTTTAATTCGAAGCAACGCGAAGAACCTTACCAGGTCTTGACATCCCACTGACCGCTATGGAGACATAGTTTTCCCTTCGGGGACAGTGGTGACAGGTGGTGCATGGTTGTCGTCAGCTCGTGTCGTGAGATGTTGGGTTAAGTCCCGCAACGAGCGCAACCCTTGATCTTAGTTGCCATCATTTAGTTGGGCACTCTAAGGTGACTGCCGGTGACAAACCGGAGGAAGGTGGGGATGACGTCAAATCATCATGCCCCTTATGACCTGGGCTACACACGTGCTACAATGGACGGTACAAACGGTTGCCAACCCGCGAGGGGGAGCTAATCCGATAAAACCGTTCTCAGTTCGGATTGTAGGCTGCAACTCGCCTACATGAAGCCGGAATCGCTAGTAATCGCGGATCAGCATGCCGCGGTGAATACGTTCCCGGGCCTTGTACACACCGCCCGTCACACCACGAGAGTTTGTAACACCCGAAGTCGGTGAGGTAACCTTTTGGGGCCAGCCGCCGAAGGTGGGACAGATGATTGGGGTGAAGTCGTAACAAGGTAGCCGTATCGGAAGGTGCGGCTGGATCACCTCCTTTCTAAGGATTTTAACGGAAATATTAGCCTTCGGGCTTATAAACATTAACGTTTTGTGTTCAGTTTTGAAGTGTTCATTAGAAACATTTCAAAACTTGTTCTTTGAAAACTGGATAAAACGACATTGAAAGCAATAGTTCAAGAAATTTATAATCATTCAGCATAGCTGAACGATTATAAGTCTCCGACGGATGTCACAGATTTTGCAATGAAGTTATTTGGACTGTGTCCAAATCAAAATCTGGACGGTAATTTCGTCGAGACGAAATTGATTATGTAGTTCTTAAGTCTTTTCTTTTAGAAAAGCAGTAACTAACTTTTATAGGTTAAGTTATTAAGGGCGCATGGTGAATGCCTTGGCACTAGGAGCCGATGAAGGACGGCACTAACACCGATATGCTTCGGGGAGCTGTAAGTGAGCTTTGATCCGGAGATTTCCGAATGGGGGAACCCACTGTTCGTAATGGAGCAGTATCTTGACGTGAATACATAGCGTCTTGATGGCATACCCAGGGAACTGAAACATCTAAGTACCTGGAGGAAGAGAAAGAAATTATTCGATTCCCTAAGTAGCGGCGAGCGAAACGGGAAGAGCCCAAACCAAGAGGCTTGCCTCTTGGGGTTGTAGGACACTCTATACGGAGTTACAAAAGAATGAATTAGACGAAGCGGTCTGGAAAGTCCCGCCATAGCAGGTAAAAGCCCTGTAGTCAAAAGTTCATTCCCTCTTGAGTGTATCCTGAGTACGGCGGAACACGTGAAATTCCGTCGGAATCCGGGAGGACCATCTCCCAAGGCTAAATACTCCCTAGTGACCGATAGTGAACCAGTACCGTGAGGGAAAGGTGAAAAGCACCCCGGGAGGGGAGTGAAATAGAACCTGAAACCATGTGCCTACAAGTAGTTAGAGCCCGTTAATGGGTGATAGCGTGCCTTTTGTAGAATGAACCGGCGAGTTACGATTACGTGCAAGGTTAAGTTGTGAAGACGGAGCCGCAGCGAAAGCGAGTCTGAATAGGGCGAATGAGTACGTGGTCGTAGACCCGAAACCAGGTGATCTACCCATGTCCAGGGTGAAGGTGAGGTAACACTTACTGGAGGCCCGAACCCACGCACGTTGAAAAGTGCGGGGATGAGGTGTGGGTAGCGGAGAAATTCCAATCGAACTTGGAGATAGCTGGTTCTCTCCGAAATAGCTTTAGGGCTAGCCTCGTGACCAGAGAATACTGGAGGTAGAGCACTGTTTGGACTAGGGGCCCATCTCGGGTTACCGAATTCAGACAAACTCCGAATGCCAGATATTTATACACGGGAGTCAGACTGCGAGTGATAAGATCCGTAGTCAAAAGGGAAACAGCCCAGACCACCAGCTAAGGTCCCAAAGTAATCGTTAAGTGGAAAAGGATGTGGCGTTGCTTAGACAACCAGGATGTTGGCTTAGAAGCAGCCATCATTTAAAGAGTGCGTAATAGCTCACTGGTCGAGTGACGCTGCGCCGAAAATGTATCGGGGCTAAACGATTCACCGAAGCTGTGGATTGACATCTACGATGTCAGTGGTAGGAGAGCGTTCTAAGTGCGTTGAAGTCAGACCGGAAGGACTGGTGGAGCGCTTAGAAGTGAGAATGCCGGTATGAGTAGCGAAAGATGGGTGAGAATCCCATCCACCGTATGACTAAGGTTTCCTGAGGAAGGCTCGTCCGCTCAGGGTTAGTCGGGACCTAAGTCGAGGCCGATAGGCGTAGACGATGGACAACAGGTTGATATTCCTGTACCACCTCCCCGCCGTTTGAGTAATGGGGGGACGCAGTAGGATAGGGTAAGCGCGCCGTTGGTTGTGCGCGTCCAAGCAGTAAGGCGTGGAAGTAGGCAAATCCGCTTCCTGTAACGTTGAGCTGTGATGGCGAGCTCGTATGAGCGAAGTTCCTGATTTCACACTGCCAAGAAAAGCCTCTAGCGAGGCGGGAGGTGCCCGTACCGCAAACCGACACAGGTAGTCGAGGAGAGAATCCTAAGGTGTGCGAGAGAACTCTCGTTAAGGAACTCGGCAAAATGACCCCGTAACTTCGGGAGAAGGGGTGCTCTTGAGGGTGAAAGCCTTCGAGAGCCGCAGTGAATAGGCCCAGGCGACTGTTTAGCAAAAACACAGGTCTCTGCAAAACCGTAAGGTGACGTATAGGGGCTGACGCCTGCCCGGTGCTGGAAGGTTAAGAGGAGTGGTTAGCGCAAGCGAAGCTGCGAATTGAAGCCCCAGTAAACGGCGGCCGTAACTATAACGGTCCTAAGGTAGCGAAATTCCTTGTCGGGTAAGTTCCGACCCGCACGAAAGGCGTAACGATCTGGGCACTGTCTCAACGAGAGACTCGGTGAAATTATAGTACCTGTGAAGATGCAGGTTACCCGCGACAGGACGGAAAGACCCCGTGGAGCTTTACTGTAGCTTGATATTGAATCTCGGTACAACTTGTACAGGATAGGTAGGAGCCTGAGAAACGTGAGCGCCAGCTTGCGTGGAGGCGTCGGTGGGATACTACCCTGGTTGTATTGAGGTTCTAACCCGTACCCCTTATCGGGGTAGGAGACAGTGTCAGGTGGACAGTTTGACTGGGGCGGTCGCCTCCTAAAAGGTAACGGAGGCGCCCAAAGGTTCCCTCAGAATGGTTGGAAATCATTCGTAGAGTGTAAAGGCACAAGGGAGCTTGACTGCGAGACCTACAAGTCGAGCAGGGTCGAAAGACGGGCTTAGTGATCCGGTGGTTCCGCATGGAAGGGCCATCGCTCAACGGATAAAAGCTACCCCGGGGATAACAGGCTTATCTCCCCCAAGAGTCCACATCGACGGGGAGGTTTGGCACCTCGATGTCGGCTCATCGCATCCTGGGGCTGTAGTCGGTCCCAAGGGTTGGGCTGTTCGCCCATTAAAGCGGTACGCGAGCTGGGTTCAGAACGTCGTGAGACAGTTCGGTCCCTATCCGTCGTGGGCGTAGGAAATTTGAGAGGAGCTGTCCTTAGTACGAGAGGACCGGGATGGACACACCGCTGGTGTACCAGTTGTCTTGCCAAAGGCATCGCTGGGTAGCTATGTGTGGACGGGATAAGTGCTGAAAGCATCTAAGCATGAAGCCCCCCTCAAGATGAGATTTCCCATTACATTAGTAAGTAAGATCCCTCAAAGACGATGAGGTAGATAGGTTCGAGGTGGAAGTGTGGCGACACATGGAGCTGACGAATACTAATCGATCGAGGACTTAACCAAAATTTTGAACGCATTCAATGTCTTTATCCAGTTTTGAGAGAACAAGCTCTCAGATTACCAAAGTTATTTAAGATTTTGGAGGATTAGCTCAGCTGGGAGAGCACCTGCCTTACAAGCAGGGGGTCGGCGGTTCGAGCCCGTCATCCTCCACCATATATGCCGGTGTAGCTCAACTGGTAGAGCAACTGACTTGTAATCAGTAGGTTGAGGGTTCAAGTCCTTTCGCCGGCACCATTCATTTTTAGAGCCATTAGCTCAGTGGTAGAGCATCTGACTTTTAATCAGAGGGTCGAAGGTTCAAGTCCTTCATGGCTCACCAGTTTATAATTAATAATGCGGGTGTGGCGGAATTGGCAGACGCACTAGACTTAGGATCTAGCGCCGCAAGGCGTGGGGGTTCGACTCCCTTCACCCGCACCATCAATTTAAATAGTAATAATTTTGCACATGCGGAAGTAGTTCAGTGGTAGAACACCACCTTGCCAAGGTGGGGGTCGCGAGTTCGAACCTCGTCTTCCGCTCCAAATGTGCCGGGGTGGCGGAACTGGCAGACGCACAGGACTTAAAATCCTGCGGTAGGTGACTACCGTACCGGTTCGATTCCGGTCCTCGGCACCAGTTTTAAAATTTGTAATAAGATATGCGCCCGTAGCTCAATTGGATAGAGCGTCTGACTACGGATCAGAAGGTTGTGGGTTCGACTCCTGCCGGGCGCGCCAAAAATACGAGAAGTAGCTCAGCTTGGTAGAGCACTTGGTTTGGGACCAAGGGGTCGCAGGTTCGAATCCTGTCTTCTCGACCATGTAATACAATTAACTGAGAAAATCATGGGGCCTTAGCTCAGCTGGGAGAGCGCCTGCCTTGCACGCAGGAGGTCAGCGGTTCGATCCCGCTAGGCTCCACCAATCATAAATTAAAGATCCTGGCGGCGTAGCTCAGCTGGCTAGAGCGTACGGTTCATACCCGTAAGGTCGGGGGTTCGATCCCCTCTGCCGCCATCTTAAAGGACCTTTAGCTCAGTTGGTTAGAGCAGACGGCTCATAACCGTCCGGTCGCAGGTTCGAGTCCTGCAAGGTCCACCATATAGAATAACAAAACGGAGGCATACCCAAGTCTGGCTGAAGGGATCGGTCTTGAAAACCGACAGGCGGGTTAAACCGCGCGTGGGTTCAAATCCTACTGCCTCCGCCATTTTTAAAAATGAATAAGATATTAACATTATCGCGGGGTGGAGCAGTGGTAGCTCGTCGGGCTCATAACCCGAAGGTCGCAGGTTCAAATCCTGTCCCCGCAACCAAATGGTCCCGTGGTGTAGCGGTTAACATGCCTGCCTGTCACGCAGGAGATCGCCGGTTCGATCCCGGTCGGGACCGCCATTTTAACTTCAGTAAATCTTTTATAATAAGCAATAAATAATCTTTGTAGTAAAGCTCTAATTAATTGATAGAGAAAAACTACTGAATGAAGTTAAAATTGCCTCCGGCGGATGCCACAGATTTTTTAAAGGAATTATTGAGCAAGCGAAGGTAAAATCTGGGCGCAAATACGCCAAGGCGCATTTGATATAATGGGTCGGTAGCTCAGTTGGTAGAGCATTAGATTGAAGCTCTAAGTGTCGGCGGTTCGATTCCGTCCCGACCCACCATTATATGCGGGTGTAGTTTAATGGTAAAACCTCAGCCTTCCAAGCTGATGTCGTGAGTTCGATTCTCATCACCCGCTCCAATGTGGGCCTATAGCTCAGCTGGTTAGAGCGCACGCCTGATAAGCGTGAGGTCGATGGTTCGAGTCCATTTAGGCCCACCATAAGAATATTCCGAAGTAGCTCAGTGGTAGAGCAACCGGCTGTTAACCGGTTGGTCGTAGGTTCGAGTCCTACCTTCGGAGCCATAATGGGGAAGTACTCAAGAGGCTGAAGAGGCGCCCCTGCTAAGGGTGTAGGTCGGGTAACCGGCGCGAGGGTTCAAATCCCTCCTTCTCCGCCATTATGTTTGGCCCGTTGGTCAAGTGGTTAAGACACCGCCCTTTCACGGCGGTAACACGGGTTCGAATCCCGTACGGGTCATTTTCCTTAAAAAAGGACTTGTTATTCCAGTTTAAATCTGGTAATATAAATCTTGTCCAAAATAATGTCTAGTGATAATGGCAAAGAGGTCACACCCGTTCCCATACCGAACACGGAAGTTAAGCTCTTTAGCGCCGATGGTAGTTGGGGGCTTCCCCCTGTGAGAGTAGGACATCGCTAGTCATAATACCCAGGAGGATTAGCTCAGCTGGGAGAGCACCTGCCTTACAAGCAGGGGGTCGGCGGTTCGAGCCCGTCATCCTCCACCATATATGCCGGTGTAGCTCAACTGGTAGAGCAACTGACTTGTAATCAGTAGGTTGAGGGTTCAAGTCCTTTCGCCGGCACCATTCATTTTTAGAGCCATTAGCTCAGTGGTAGAGCATCTGACTTTTAATCAGAGGGTCGAAGGTTCAAGTCCTTCATGGCTCACCAGTTTATAATTAATAATGCGGGTGTGGCGGAATTGGCAGACGCACTAGACTTAGGATCTAGCGCCGCAAGGCGTGGGGGTTCGACTCCCTTCACCCGCACCATCAATTTAAATAGTAATAATTTTGCACATGCGGAAGTAGTTCAGTGGTAGAACACCACCTTGCCAAGGTGGGGGTCGCGAGTTCGAACCTCGTCTTCCGCTCCAAATGTGCCGGGGTGGCGGAACTGGCAGACGCACAGGACTTAAAATCCTGCGGTAGGTGACTACCGTACCGGTTCGATTCCGGTCCTCGGCACCAGTTTTAAAATTTGTAATAAGATATGCGCCCGTAGCTCAATTGGATAGAGCGTCTGACTACGGATCAGAAGGTTGTGGGTTCGACTCCTGCCGGGCGCGCCAAAAATACGAGAAGTAGCTCAGCTTGGTAGAGCACTTGGTTTGGGACCAAGGGGTCGCAGGTTCGAATCCTGTCTTCTCGACCATGTAATACAATTAACTGAGAAAATCATGGGGCCTTAGCTCAGCTGGGAGAGCGCCTGCCTTGCACGCAGGAGGTCAGCGGTTCGATCCCGCTAGGCTCCACCAATCATAAATTAAAGATCCTGGCGGCGTAGCTCAGCTGGCTAGAGCGTACGGTTCATACCCGTAAGGTCGGGGGTTCGATCCCCTCTGCCGCCATCTTAAAGGACCTTTAGCTCAGTTGGTTAGAGCAGACGGCTCATAACCGTCCGGTCGCAGGTTCGAGTCCTGCAAGGTCCACCATATAGAATAACAAAACGGAGGCATACCCAAGTCTGGCTGAAGGGATCGGTCTTGAAAACCGACAGGCGGGTTAAACCGCGCGTGGGTTCAAATCCTACTGCCTCCGCCATTTTTAAAAATGAATAAGATATTAACATTATCGCGGGGTGGAGCAGTGGTAGCTCGTCGGGCTCATAACCCGAAGGTCGCAGGTTCAAATCCTGTCCCCGCAACCAAATGGTCCCGTGGTGTAGCGGTTAACATGCCTGCCTGTCACGCAGGAGATCGCCGGTTCGATCCCGGTCGGGACCGCCATTTAATGGGTCGGTAGCTCAGTTGGTAGAGCATTAGATTGAAGCTCTAAGTGTCGGCGGTTCGATTCCGTCCCGACCCACCATAATGCGGGTGTAGTTTAATGGTAAAACCTCAGCCTTCCAAGCTGATGTCGTGAGTTCGATTCTCATCACCCGCTCCAATATGGGCCTATAGCTCAGCTGGTTAGAGCGCACGCCTGATAAGCGTGAGGTCGATGGTTCGAGTCCATTTAGGCCCACCATAAGAATATTCCGAAGTAGCTCAGTGGTAGAGCAACCGGCTGTTAACCGGTTGGTCGTAGGTTCGAGTCCTACCTTCGGAGCCATAATGGGGAAGTACTCAAGAGGCTGAAGAGGCGCCCCTGCTAAGGGTGTAGGTCGGGTAACCGGCGCGAGGGTTCAAATCCCTCCTTCTCCGCCATTATGTTTTGGCCCGTTGGTCAAGTGGTTAAGACACCGCCCTTTCACGGCGGTAACACGGGTTCGAATCCCGTACGGGTCATAAAAACGAGATGAATCTATTCATCTCGTTTTTTTATTGTATTTTCCTTTATTTAAAGAATAATAATTAGTTTATATACTCTTGAATATGATTTAATGGAAAGATCAAAAAAGGTGGTGGATCCATGCATATTATTGATTTACACTGTGATGTATTAGATAAATTAACTCGATTAGAAAATAGTGACTTCATTCAAGACGAAAGACTTCAAGCAAGTTTCGAACGGTTAAAAAAAGGTAATGTTAAAGTTCAGGTATTTGCTATATTCATTCATCCTAGAATTCCACAACATTTAAAGTTTCAGGAAGCATTAAAGCAAGTGGAGGCTTTTTATGACAAGGTTCTGCAATTTCCAGATGTTATACACATTACTGATTGGAAGCAAATTGATCAATTACAGGAAGGTCAAATAGGAGCTGTTTTAAGTTTAGAAGGACTAGATGCTATTGGGGATGATCTTGAAAAGTTATTAGTCTTATTAAATGCAGGGGTTAAGCTTGTCGGATTAACTTGGAATTATGAAAATACTGTTGCATATGGAGCCCTAGAGGACCCAAAAAAAGGACTAAAGCCATTTGCTAAACAGGTCATTCAATTACTTAATGAACGAGATATAATTGTCGATGTAGCCCATTTAAATGAACAGGGATTTTTTGATGTATTAGGTATAGCAAAACATTTAATTGCTAGCCATTCTAATTCTAGAGCGTTATGTGATCATACGAGGAATTTAACAGATGGACAATTACGTGCATTAGTTGCACATGGTGGTAGAATTCATGTTGTGTTTTACCCACCATTTATTGAAGAAAATTCAAAAAATACGACAGTAGAAAAATTGATTGAGCATATTATCTTTTTGAAAAATATAGTGGGTATTGAAAATATTGGATTAGGTTCAGATTTTGATGGTATTGATTTATTTGTTGAAAATTTAACGAATGCCGAGGATTTCCCTAATTTAATTCGAGAATTGCAGAATAGGTTATCAGACGAAGAAGTGGAATTAATTGCTTGGAAGGGTTTTAAAAACTTTGTCAATCAAATATAAACAAAGGAAGCGCTGTGTCTGAAAAGCACAGCGTTTTTTTAGTATTTTTATTGAGAATCATTTAAAATAAAAAGGTTGATGAATCAAAGTTAATACATATTGTTATATTAAAAAAAGTGATATGATAGAGTAGAGTAAAATTCGCAAAAAGAACCAAAATTACAATAGGACTTAGATAAGCAGAACAAAATTCTGCTATTTTGTTTTTTAATTGAAATTTATCGGAGGGATTTTTCATGCATCAAAAGTGGTTTAAAGCCACGGAGGTAGAGTCAAGCTCTTTTAACTCAAAAGCATCCTTCTATATTGAAACAATTGAAGTTAGTCGATTATCAGCTTTAGCATTTTTTGCAGCAGGAGAATCTAAATATAAAGGTCAACGCTTTTTTTGGCAAAATCGGGAGAAAACACTAACAATTGTCGGTTTAGGACATGCCTATGTTCTAGAAAATAATAAAGGTTTAAATCGGTTTAACCATATAGAAGAAGATTGGAAAAAGTTAACGAAAAACATTGTGAAGGAAGAACGAGAAGCACAACCTATCCTTTTTGGAGGATTCACATTCGATCCAGAAAACGGGCATAAAGGAGAATGGGAAGGGTTCCCAGAGGCCTTTTTTGCAGTAGCGACTTTTCAATTAACAATCCAACATGATAAAGCTTATGTAAGTATACATTTGATTACTGATCAGGATAATAGTGCAAGTATTTTTGACTCTTTACGTAAGGAACGAGATTATTTAATCCATGCAGCACAAGTTAGAGAATTAAAAACTTATGAAAAACCATTACCAACAAATTATCATGAACTATATAAAGACGAGTATTTAGAATCTATTCAAAAAGTAACAGGGCACATAAAATCAAAAGAAGCTGAAAAAGTAGTAATTGCTCGTTCTTTATCGATGGAATTTGATGATATGGTTACTTCACCGCAAATTCTCTCTCACGTCATTCACGAACAACCTGAAAGTTATTTGTTCGGTCTTGAACGGGAGAATCTTTTATTTTTCGGTGCATCACCGGAAAGACTTGTAAAGGTCGTTGATGGACAGGCTTATTCTTCTTGTGTCGCAGGTTCTATTAAAAGGGGAAAAACTGCTGAGGAAGATCATGCCTTAGGTCAAATTTTATTAAATGATGCGAAAAACTTAGGCGAGCATCAATATGTAGTTGAAATGATTGTTAATACGTTCGCAAAAAATTGCCTGGAGTATAAAGTACCGAAAAACCCTAAACTTTTAAAGATTAGGGATATTCAGCATCTCTTTACACCAGTTGAAGGAAAGCTTTCACCAAACGCAACTATTTTACAGTTAGTGAAATCGCTTCATCCTACGCCAGCATTGGGTGGAGTTCCTAGACAAGAGGCACTTGCAATTATTCGTCAATATGAACCCATGAACCGTGGTTTATATGCAGCACCGATTGGGTGGATTGATGCTGAAGGAAATGGTGAATTTGCCGTTGCAATTCGTTCCGCAGCATTAATAGACCATAAAGCTTACTTATATGCAGGGGGAGGAATCGTTGCGGATTCTGAGCCTATTTCTGAATACGAAGAAACATTAGTTAAATTTCGACCAATGTTGCGTGCTTTGGGAGGAGAAATAAATGAGTGATCGAAAAATATTAACCGATTATGTTTACAAAATTGTTGCCTCATTGATGCAAAGTGGAGTTCAAGATGTTGTGATTAGCCCTGGATCACGCTCTACTCCTTTAGCATATGGCTTTGCATCAACAGAAGCATTAAATGTTTATAGACAAGTGGATGAGCGTTCCGCAGCATTTTTTGCTTTAGGTATTGCGAAAGCAAAAGGCCAACCAGTCGTACTTTTATGTACTTCAGGTACTGCAGCAGCCAATTATTATCCTGCAATAGTAGAAGCAAAATATGCTCGAGTGCCTTTAATTGTTATAACTGCAGATCGTCCTCATGAATTACGTGAGGTTGGTGCACCACAAGCTATTAATCAAATTAGACTATACGGGGAACAAGTGAAATGGTCAGCTGAATTTCCAATTCCAGATGAAGCCAAACAAACGCTTCCCTTTATTGAACGACATATTGCACGTGGTGTAAATATTGCAATAACTGCACCAATGGGGCCTGTACATTTAAATGTACCTTTCCGTGAGCCATTGTTGATTGACTTTCAACAAACGTTACCTGAAGCTTCATTTCAAAAAAGCTATATAGGTATGTGTTTACCATCAGAAGATGCTGTTAATACTTTTACGTCCATCATTAATGAAACACAGAAAGGATTCGTCATCATTGGGGAGCTTTCGTTAGGTACTGATGTTCATTACTTATGGTCGTTTATACGTAAATTAAAATGGCCAGTATTGGTTGAAAGTCTTTCAAATATGAGGTCAAGTATCCCTGAAGATTGCATGCCGTACATAATCTCAACGTATGATGCACTATTAAGAAGTGATACGTTTAAAGAAAAGGTCTTAACGGAAACTGTTATTCGTTTTGGTGCTCAACCGGTATCTAAGTTTTTAACAATTTTCTTAACTAACTATATTCCTAAAAATTATATTGTCATTGATGAAGATCCGATGTTCCGTGATTCAACAACTGTTGCAACACATTCGATTCAAGCAACAGTCGGGGAATGGTTATCTGATTTACCCATTAAGTGCAATATAACTCAAGAGCAATATTTAACTAGTTGGAGAACTGGAGAAGATATTGCAGTTCGACATATTTCAGAATACGTTAACCACCATTCTGATGAAGGGGCAATGGTACGTCAATTACTTGAGTTATTACCAGATGGTAGTGACCTATTTGTAAGTAGTAGCATGCCAATCAGAGATATAGATACATTCTTAACCCCAACGAAAAAGGATATCCAAATCTTTGCAAACCGAGGCGCTAATGGGATAGATGGTGTAATGTCTACAGCATTAGGTTTTAGCATGACAAGAAAAAATCGTGACATGTATTTATTAATTGGTGACTTGGCGTTTTTACATGACGTTAATGCGCTCATTGCAACAAGATATCAAAACTGTAAAATTACTGTCATTGTCATGAATAATGACGGTGGAGGAATTTTCTCATACTTATCTCAATCAACAGTTGAAGAATATTATGAAGATTTATTTGGTACACCAACTGCACTTCAATTTAATGATGTTGCCAATATGTATGATATGGAATATATAAAAATCAAAAATAATAAAGAGTTGTCTACACTTCTTTTTGAACATCAACAAGTGAACCCATTACGTCTCATCGAAATCTTTACAGATCGAAAAGAGAATGTTCTAGCTCATAGAACTCTTTGGCAACAAATTATTTCGGAGATAAAAGCATGATAACTGATCTAGTACGAGGGATACGAGTTAACTTTCAAGTTTGGAATGAGGAAGGTCATGAAACAATTGTGTTGTTGCATGGCTTTACAGGAAGTATAAAAACTTGGGAACTATTATCAAAGCAACTTCCATCATCAATACGCATTATTGCTATTGATTTATTAGGTCATGGAAAAACAGGTGCACCTACTGACGCATCTAGATACTCTATGTCCGAACAAATAGAAGATTTAGAATGCTTATTTCAACAATTAAAATTACAACGGTTTACGTTACTTGGTTATTCAATGGGTGGGAGAGTGGCACTTTCATATGCTGTTTCTTACCCGGACCGAATAAAACATCTGATATTAGAAAGTGCATCCCCAGGTTTGGACTCTAAGGAAGAGCAAGAAGCGAGAATAAAGGCTGATGAACTTCTTGCTAACAAAATTGAGCAATTTGGAATTGAGAATTTTGTAAACCAATGGGAGAATATACCGCTATTTTCTTCTCAAAAGAAATTGCCATTAGAAGTACAACAAGCTATTCGAGAAGAGAGACTAGGGCAAACTGAAATCGGTCTGGCAAATAGTCTACGTGGTATGGGAACAGGCGCACAAACGTCTTTATGGAATGAACTTGAACGCATATCTTTTCCTGTTTATTTAATAACAGGAGAATTGGATCAAAAGTTTTGCCGAATTGCAAAATTAATGAAAGAGCGAATACCAAAAGCTGAACAGATCATAGTAAGTAATGTTGGACATGCAATTCATGTGGAAAATTCGACACAATTTGCTACAATAGTAAAGAAAGTGTTTTCAAAATAGAAGAGGGGGACAATACTTTGACTAGACAATGGACAAGCTTACATACTTACGAAGACATTAAGTATGAGTTCTATAACGGTATTGCAAAGATTACAATTAATCGTCCAGAAGTGCGCAATGCATTTCGTCCGAAAACAGTAGAGGAAATGATTGATGCATTTTCTCGCGCTCGCGATGATAAAAATATTGGTGCCATTATTCTTACAGGTGAAGGTGACATGGCATTCTGTTCAGGCGGAGACCAAAAAGTACGTGGTCACGGTGGTTACGTAGGGGAAGATGAAATCCCACGTTTAAACGTGTTAGATTTACAACGTTTAATCCGTGTTATTCCTAAACCAGTTGTTGCCATGATTGCGGGTTATGCAATTGGTGGAGGACATGTATTGCATGTTGTTTGTGACCTTTCAATTGCGGCTGAAAACGCTCGTTTCGGTCAAACAGGTCCTCGCGTAGGTTCGTTTGATGCAGGTTATGGTTCTGGCTATTTAGCTCGTATCGTAGGACATAAAAAAGCACGTGAAATCTGGTACTTATGTCGTCAATATGACGCACAGCAAGCACTTGAAATGGGCTTAGTAAACACAGTTGTTCCTCTAGAGCAATTAGAAGACGAAACAGTAAAATGGTGTGAAGAAATGCTTGAAATGTCACCAACTGCTCTTCGCTTCTTAAAAGCTGCTATGAATGCAGATACAGATGGTTTAGCAGGTCTACAACAAATGGCTGGCGACGCTACACTTCTTTACTACACAACTGATGAAGCTAAAGAAGGCCGTGACGCATTCAAAGAAAAACGCAAACCAGACTTTGGTCAATTCCCAAGATTCCCTTGATTTAAAGAAAAGCGGAGAACGCCCGTTTAGCTTCGATAACAACTGGAGAAATCGACTAAAGGGCGCTTTTTGCCCTTGAAGGCGGTTTCGAAGTTGTCGAGAAGCTGGCGTTCGCAGCTGGACATAAAAGAAATGCGGAAGCGGCTCGTCCACACCCGCGTCGGCAAAAACGCTACACGCGCGAGCATTGCCGACATGACTCACATCGTGTGAGCCTCAAGCACTGGCCGACAAAAACGCGACGTCCTGTCGCATTGTCGGCACTCGTACATCCATGTACTTCGGAGACAATATCGGTGAAGGCGCTTTTTGCCTTCGCTGGTATTGTCGAAGTGACCTCGAGGGTGTAGCCGCCGCAGCTAGACACCAAGAAAAGAGGAGCGCGTTCGCCTAGCCGCGACCAGCGCTGGAGAGCCCGAATCGAAAACATCATTTCAGTTTTCGACCGAGGGATCGAAGCGACCTCGAGCGGCTAACGCGCGCAGCTAGACACCAAGAAGATTAATAAGCTGAATACCGTAAAAAAGTAAGAGAAACTAGAATTTCTCTTACTTTTTTTATATAAAGAATTTTTTAGTCCATACCCCTCTAATTTTTATTGCTATATAAATGCAAAAGTGAAAGACAAAAATTTTATCTAAACTATTTGTATAATCTTATAGTAAGGAGGCACATTTCCTTACTATTTTTTTGTACAGTGACAAAATAAGAGTTAAAATGTAACTACTGCAATGAACTGGAGGAAATTATATGTATCCAAACTGGATTTTACAGCGTGCAAAATTAACTCCCTCACGTATTGCTTTAACATTTGAGGGTATTTCTTGGACGTGGAATCAAATGAAAACAATTTCTTTAGAACGTGCCAAACAACTTTCGATGTTTAATATAAATGATGGAAATCGTATTGCTATATTAGGACCAAGTCAACCAAACTTAATTTTTATGATTTACGGTTGCATGCATTTACGTTGCGAAATGGTTATGTTAAATCGAAAGTTAGCAAAAGATGAAATAGCATATCAAATTGAGGATGCAAATGTATCTTTTGTGTTAGTAGACGATGAAGATATTAATCTACTTCCTGAGGGCACGAACTATATATTATTTTCAACAATAGAAAATGCAAAAGGACAAGGCATCTCAATTAGTGAAGAATGGGCGTTAGATCAAACAATCACCATCATGTATACTTCCGGGACAACAGGGTTTCCAAAAGGAGTTCGTCAAACCGTTGCTAATCACCAGTCAAGTGCACTCTCTTCTGTATTAAATTTAGGCCTATCAGAAAAGGATGCGTGGTTATGCGCCGTTCCATTATTTCATATTAGTGGATTTTCTATATTAGTAAGATCGCTTTTATATGGAAATGAGGTTCGACTATATCGTAAATTTGATCCAAACCAAGCTGTAGAAGATATATCTGCGGGTAATGTTACGCATATGTCTGTTGTTGCCGTAACACTAGAACGAATTATTCATGGACTAGAGGAGCGCGGTTTAAAGGCATCAGAAAACTTTAAAGTGATGTTAGCAGGAGGTGGCCCCGTTCCTAAAAATTATATTGAACGTGCACACTCATTAGGCCTAGCTGTTTCTCAAACATATGGAATGACAGAAACTTCTTCTCAAACAGCAACATTATCAAATGAGGATGCATTACGGAAGCTCGGCTCTGCAGGAAAACCGTTATTCTTCAATCAAATACGTATCGAAAATGCTTCAGGACCAAATGAAGAAGGAGAAATATTAATAAAAGGTCCTCATGTAACCCCTGGATATGTAGGAAGATTCTCTAATAGAAATTCGACGGTTGATGGTTGGTTACATACAGGAGATATTGGCTATCTAGATGAAGAGGGATATTTATATGTCGTAGATCGTCGTTCAGATTTAATTATTTCAGGTGGCGAGAATATATATCCTGCAGAAATTGAAAATGTACTTATGGGTCATTCTGCTATTCGTGAAGCAGGAGTTTGTGGAATAGAGGATGAGACTTGGGGACAGGTACCGATAGCATTTGTTGTATTAAAGGATCATACAACAAAAGACGCTATCCTTTCTTACTGTTTAGATAAATTAGCAAAATATAAAGTACCAAAAGAAATCTACATTGTTCAAACGTTACCAAGAAACGGTTCGAACAAATTGATGAGAAGAAAGCTAAAAGAGTTAATTGAAACAGACAAATAAAATTCATAAAAAGTAAAAAAATAAAGAGGCAGGGACATAAGTAGAATTTTAAGGAAAGCCACTTTTAGCTTTAATAAGACATTGATAATTTTTAGTTTGAGAGCAATAAGTATTAGCCATTCTCCAGAAAACGCGGCCTACCACTGTAAGCCGCGCCAGTTTCCGGAAAGTTTAGAAGGACAAATTTTATGTGAGCGGACCTAACACAAAGCACAGAGACAAGTCGTAAAGACACGTACCACGTGGCTTTGCGGCTTGTGTGCTTAGTCCGCTCTCACCGGATATTTAATAGGACTCATTATTAGAATTAACAGCAAAAAAACATCAGTTTCTCTTTTAAGAAACTGATGTTTTTGGGATATGTGCCAGCCTCATTTTTTTTAAGGATTTAATGCTGTTCGTAAAGTTTCAATATTTTTATTCATTAACGTAAAGTAATCTTCATTATTTTGAACGTCTTCTTCAGTTAAAACACTTAAATTATGCAAGGTTAAAGATTTTGCTCCAACTTCCTGTTGAATAGTAGAAGTTAAGTTAGATGATACATTTTGTTCGAATAGTATATATTTAATATTTAACTCTTCTGCTAAGTCCACGATTTTAGTTAATTCTTTTTGGGATGGTTCACTTTGAGAGTTCATGCCTGCAATCGCGACTTGTTCTAAACCATATTGTCCTGCAATATACCCGAATGCACTATGGGAAACGAAGAATGTTTTAGAAGATGCTTCAGATGCCATTTTCTCAAATTCATTATTAAGTGTTTCTAATTCCTTAACTAAGTTTTCATAGTTTGCATTGAATGTATTTTCTTGTTCAGGCATTTCTTTGACTAACTCTTCCTTAATGGCTAATGCTAAATCTTGTGAAATAGTTGGAGACAACCAAACATGCGGATCAAATTCTCCATGATTATGTGTATCTTCATGGTCATGTTCTTCAGTTTCCCCTGCATGTTCACCACTTCCAGTTGACATTAGTAACTCTTCCTTAGATACATGATCAGCAGTTGCAACGAGTGTTACATTTTCATTTGCTAATGTTTTTTTCGCATTTTCAACAAAACCCTCTAAACCTAAACCAATATAAAAGAAAATATCTGCATCTGCTAATTTCATCATATCTTGTTGAGTTGGCTCAAATGTATGTTCATTTGAACCGGGAGGATAGATGGATGAAACATTAACATAATCTCCACCAATTTCTTCAGCAAAGAAGCTTAATGGATATACTGTCGTGTATACATTTATTTTATTTGAATCTGTATTTGTTTCAGAAGTTGTTTTGTCAGCATTACAAGCAGTTAAAATAATTCCCACCACAAATAATAAAATGATGCTTGATAACCGTTTCAATATAAATTCACACCTCTTAAATAGTAATAATTACGATTTGAAAAATTCACAATTTAAATCATACATGAAATAGCAATAAAAGACAATAAAAAAAACCTTTGAAATTATCTTTTTTTCAAAGGCCATTTTTCAGGGACTGGATCAAATCCACCTGGATGGAAAGGTTGACATTTTAAAATACGAATTGTTGTTAATATAACACCTTTAATAGCTCCGTGCTTTTGAAATGCCTCCAACCCATATTGTGAACAAGTAGGATGAAAACGGCATGATGGTGGTGTCACTGGTGAAATAAACTTGCGGTAAAATTTAATGAGCCATATAAAAGGATATTTCATTTCTTTTTCGACTCATTTTCATTTGTAAATTGCTGTATTGGCATTGGATCAATTGTTTGCTTAAAAACTCCACGTTTTCTGGAAACAATAAATACAACTGCTCCAATAATGATGAGTACATAAATAATTGCAACTAAAACGAGAATTGCAAGTGTAGTATCCAATTTAATCACCTCTTAATATCACTAATTTAATTATAGAACAATTCTTAGGAAATCAAAGAAATTAAATTAGAATATTATTTTAAAATTAGGAAATAGTAAAACTGATTTTATAAATGCTGAGCACTTTGCGAATGTATTGATCACAACTTCAATTTATTCGATCAAAGATGCATGTTATTAATAATAATTTGAGGTGAGTAAAATGGCAAAAAATTTAGTAGAGCAACTAAATGATTTAGTAGCAACTTGGTCTGTACTTTATACAAAACTGCATAATTATCATTGGTATGTAACGGGACCTTCGTTTTTTACATTGCATAGTAAATTTGAAGAATTATACAACGAAGTCACATTAAATTTAGATGAAGTTGCAGAGCGCATTTTATCAAAAGGTGGTAAACCAGTAGCTACATTAAGAGAACATTTAGAGATGTCCCTTGTTCAAGAGGCAAATGGAAATGAAACAACAAACGAAATGGTTCAAACGATTATTACTGATTTTACAACCATTATGAAAGCCCTAAAAGAAGCGATGAATCAAGCTGCAGAAGAAGGCGATGACCGTACAGAAGATATGTTAAATGCAACCTTCCAAAGTCTAGAAAAACATTCATGGATGCTCAATGCGTTTCTTGGAGAATAGTACCTATGATATGCACGATTTGTTGATAGATGAGCGAATCGTGCTTTTTGAATAGGTTTAAATTTTTGTTTCATACTATAAAAAAGGAGTGGAGCTCATGGATACTACTTCAATATATGTTTCTGTTGCTAATCAATCTTTTAGTTATGCGCCTTGTGGGTTACCTTGTGAATTTGAATTAAAAATGGATCGCCAAAGAGCTAGAATTTTTGAAAAGCTATTTACGCAGCTTAATTCTTTAGAATTTGATAATCTTGTTCGTGCGCATTTACCTTATATTCCATATCATTTAGATGAAGTAAATGATGAAATTGATGGCCGCCTAAAAAGAGTATACGCACTAATTCATGAATTTGGCGATGAGAAAACAAGGGAATTTGTGGAACAATTACCTTATTTCCATTGAATCCAAAACATCCCTTCGATATTCTATTATTAGAACTGTCTAGTTTAAACGTACCAAAGCTAAAGTTGCTGCTTCGATTCCTTTTGCTCATAGTGATTCTCATAACAATTACTGGTGGCAAAAATGTTTTTTGGGGTTATTAGTGGCAAAGTTTAATTGGACTTTTTAAGCTTTTCTAATAGGAGTTGAGAAGGGATGTTTCAATTTATTGATGAGAATGGCCATAAAGTAGTACTAAGATTTGATGAAGGACCTTTTGAAATAGAACCGAAGCATGTATTAACATTTGTTAATTATCATGATAAGTGGCTTTGTACAATTCATAAAAAACGCGGAGTAGAGTTTCCCGGGGGCAAAGTAGAACCAGGTGAAATATTAGAACAAGCTGCGATTCGGGAAGTGTACGAAGAGACTGCTGTACATATAACAGACCTAAAATGGTTTGCTTATTATATTGTTTATGATGAGACCCCGTTTTGTAAGGCTGTATTCACAGGTAGAGTTGAAAAAATAGATGAGTTCATTGAAGAGCATGAAACTCTTGGGATGACTTGGCTTACAACAGAAGAATTAGAAAATCATCCGAATTTAAGCTTTTATATGAGAGATGAAGGTATGAAAAAGATGTTACAGGAAGTGAAGCGCCTTGAAAGAAAATGGTAGTATTGAATCAATTAGAAATTTCCCTTGTCCAAATCCCAATATTGAAATTAAAGAAATTTTGTATTGGTCACAAGGATATCGTGTAAAAGGCCTTTTAGCAAAACCTAAAAAACCTGGTGATTATGACGCATTACTTTATTTGCGCGGGGGCCTACAATCCCTTGGAAATGTACGACCAGCACGAATTGCAGAATTCGCACAACAGGGATTTGTAGTGTTTGCTCCTTATTATAGAGGAAATCGTGGTGGTGAAGGTCGTGATGAGTTTGCTGGAGAGGATCGATACGATGCCTTATATGGCGCTGATATTTTAAAGATGTTTTCTAATAAACCGACTTTTCATGTGTTTGGTTTTTCGCGTGGTGGTTTAATGGCGTTATGGACAACAATTCTAAGAGATGATGTTGCATCATGTGTAACTTGGGCAGGTGTATCTGATGTAGTTTCAATGTACAATGAACGTGTTGATATGCGTAGAACGATAAAGCGAATTATTGGCGGTTCTCCAAGTAAATTAAGAGAATTATATGATGAACGAACTCCACTATTTAATATTGAGAAAGTAAATGCACCTGTTTTAATTATTCATGGAACAGAAGATGAAAATGTCAGTATTAATCACTCTTTTCAATTAGAACAGGCCTTAATGAAACAACAAAAAACGGTTGAAACATGGTTTTCATCAGGGTTACCACATCATTATCCACCTGAAAAGAACCGACAAACCGTTCGAGCATTAAGTGAATGGATGAAAACAAAGGAAGCGCCAGCAAAGGCATTTTAACACCACTTATAGGCAAAGAGGACATATGCGATCATTATTTAAAATAAAGAAAGGGACTGTTCAGGAATTGAATTCTGAACAGTCCCTTTTATATGATATGAAGTTTAAAACATTATGTCGGTAATTAAACTAAAGGTCCACCGTTTTTAGTAATTTCCTCAGAAACGTTACTGAATTTATTAAAGTTTTCTTTAAATAAATCCGCTAAGAAATTAGCTTTTTGATCATAAGCTTTTTTATCTGCCCATGCATCACGTGGATTTAGTACTTCGCTAGGTACACCTTCAATTGATGTAGGAATGTGTAATCCAAATACAGCATCTTGAGTTGTTGGAACATCATTTAATTTACCGTCAATTGCTGCACGAACCATTGTGCGAGTATAAGATAGCTTCATACGACTACCTACACCATATTCTCCACCAGTCCATCCAGTGTTAACTAGGAAAACTTGTGCACCGTGCTCATCAATTTTTTCACCTAACATTTCAGCATAACGAGTTGCTGGAAGTGGAAGGAATGGAGCACCGAAACATGTTGAGAATACTGGTTCTGGTTCTGTTACACCACGTTCTGTACCTGCTAATTTTGAAGTAAATCCACTTAAGAAGTGATACATTGCTTGCTCTTTAGTTAACTTCGAAATAGGAGGTAGTACACCGAATGCATCAGCAGTTAAAAATACGATTGTTTTTGGGTGACCAGCAACAGAAGGTGATACAATATTATCAATATAATGAATTGGATATGCAGCACGTGTGTTTTCTGTTAATGAATTATCATCATAATTTGGTACACGAGTTTCTGAATCGATTACAACGTTTTCTAAAACTGAACCGAAACGGATTGCATTATAAATTTCTGGTTCTTTTTCAGCAGAAAGGTTAATTGTTTTAGCGTAGCAACCACCTTCGATATTAAAGACACCATTATCAGACCAACCGTGTTCATCGTCACCAATTAATTTACGGTTTGCATCTGCAGATAATGTAGTTTTACCAGTACCTGATAAACCGAAGAATAAAGCTACATCACCAGCTTCGCCAACGTTAGCTGAACAGTGCATTGAAAGGATTCCACTTTCCGGTAATAAGTAGTTCATAATTCCGAAAATAGATTTTTTCATTTCACCAGCGTATTCAGTACCACCAATTAGGATGATCTTTTTCTCTAAAGAAACAATAATAAATGTTTCGGAATTTGTACCATCAATTGCTGGGTCTGCTTTAAAACCAGGAGCAGATACAATTGTAAATTCTGCTTCGTGAGATTTTAACTCATCTTCAGTTGGTCGGATAAATAATTGATGACAGAAAAGATTATGCCATGCGTATTCGTTTACTACTTGAATATCGAGTTGAGAATCTTTGTCCGCACCAGCGAATCCTTTAAATACGAATAATTCATCTTTTTCCTTTAAATAATTAACAACTTTAATATAAAGCTGATCAAATACCTCAGATGAGATTGGTTGGTTTACTTTACCCCAATCAATTTTATCTTGAGAGCTTTCTTCAACAACTGTATATTTATCTTTTGGTGATCGACCAGTATATTTCCCAGTTTTGGCAACGATAGCACCGTCAGCTGTAAGGTCAGCCTCCCCTCTTGAGGTAGCTTTTTCAACTAATTGTGGTACCGAAAGTTGGACATTTATGTTCTTACCGTTTAATAATTCCTTCAGTTCGTTAGCGATTTCTACTGAATTCATCGATCAAATACCATCCTTTTTTATAAAATTCCCAAGACATGGGAGGTTTAAATAATTTCAAAAATAGTATAACACATTGATTTAAATAATCTATACTAATAGGATAAAAATTTTGATGATTTTTAAAAGTTTTCTGAACCAACCAAAAACATTTGACAGACATAAATACATTAAGTATGATGTTATATTGAACGGATACTCTTATCCCGAGCTGGTGGAGGGTCAGGCCCTATGAAACCCGGCAACCTGCAATATATTTTAAATAAAATATAAAGTGTTGGTGCTAATCCTGATGCAAGGGAATTTCCCCTTGAACGATAAGAGTGAAAGGTAATGAATTAATTTTTCCTTTCCTCATGTAAAAACGTGAGTAAGGAATTTTTTTTTGTTTAAAATAAGAGCGATAGTAGAATTTATTATATACTACCTAATTTATTTTTGCCTTTCTAAGTCCTCGTGTTAAAAAGCAGTAACGGCTTGAAGTTCAATTCCTTTGGGAACGGACTAGACATGGGTAATGAGTACCGTATCAAAATCGAGAAAAACTCTACGATGCTAGGAGGAAACCAAATGACAAACCGTCGACTGTTTACATCAGAAAGTGTAACAGAAGGGCATCCGGATAAGATTTGTGACCAAATTTCCGATGCGATTTTAGATGCAATTTTAACAGAAGATCCAAATGCACGCGTTGCTTGCGAAACAACTGTAACAACTGGCTTAGTCCTTGTTGCAGGTGAAATAACTACATCTACTTATGTAGATATCAAAAGCGTTGTTCGTGATACAGTAACTAGTATTGGCTATACACGAGGAAAATATGGCTTTGACGCGGAAAATTTAGCTGTTCTTACTGCGATAGGTGAGCAATCACCTGATATTGCACAAGGCGTAGACCAAGCTCTTGAAGCACGTGAAGGTTCTATGACTGATGAGGATATTGAAGCAATCGGTGCAGGTGACCAAGGATTAATGTTTGGATACGCTTGTAATGAAACACCTGAACTAATGCCTTTACCAATTAGTTTAGCTCATAAATTAGCACGTCGATTAACTGAAGTACGTAAATCTAAAGAAATCCCTTATTTACGTCCTGATGGTAAAACTCAAGTTACTGTTGAATATGATGAAAACAATCATCCAGTTCGTATTGACACAATTGTCATTTCTACTCAACATGACGAAGATGTTACACTAGAACAAATTCATTCAGACTTAAAAGAACATGTTATTGGACATGTTGTTCCACAAGAATTAATTGATGGAGATACTAAATACTTCATTAACCCAACAGGTCGCTTTGTAATTGGTGGGCCTAAAGGAGATGCTGGACTTACAGGTCGAAAAATTATCGTGGACACTTACGGTGGTTATGCACGTCATGGTGGGGGAGCATTCTCAGGAAAAGATCCAACAAAAGTTGACCGTTCAGCAGCATATGCAGCACGTTATGTTGCCAAAAATATCGTTGCCTCTGGTTTAGCGGAAAGAGCAGAAGTGCAGCTTGCTTATGCAATTGGTGTAGCACGTCCAGTGTCAATTTCAATTGATACTTTCGGTACAGGTAAAGTAGCTGAAAACCAACTCGTAGAATGGGTTAATGAGCTATTTGATTTACGCCCGGCAGGAATCATTAAAATGCTTGACCTTCGCAGACCAATTTACAAACAAACTGCAGCTTATGGACATTTCGGTCGTACTGATTTAAATGTTCCTTGGGAAAGCACTGATATCGCTGAAAAATTAAAAGAAAAAGCCAACTTATAAATTATTTTTCTTGCAGGGAAATATAAAATAAAGCAAGGAATAGCTGTCCGGAAATTTTTCCGGACAGCTATTTTTACATAGAATTAGAGTTGTAAAAGAATCTTTCATCAGCTTCTTAGTATTCTTCGTAGGAAGCCTCTGTTTCTAAAATTTTATTATAAAGCTGTTCTTTCACCTTTGCGTCCAATGAACTTGTTGGGATCATTTCTAAACTAGACCCATTTTGAAATTGAAAAATATATTTTTCAGCTTTGTCAGTTTGTTCATTATACGTTTCGTGAACCACGTTAGTAATTTCATCCCACTGATAAATCGTCTCCTCACCGAAAAGAGGATTATATTCAATATAGTTTTCATCGAAATAAACATAATAGCCTGTACCAATACTATAAAGTTGAATAAAACTGAAGATAGCAAAAAGGCTAAAGAAAATCTTAACAAAAATTGATTTTATAAAATAAAGAATAAGTAATGTAATGAAAGCAACTCCAAATGCTAATCCATACATAATGAAGCTTTTGCTATATGTAATAATTGCGATTTTTTCTTGATCGTCAAATAAAATAGATGTTACAACTATAGGCGTAAGTAATACAATAATTGGTGCAGTAATTAGAATGAGTACTGATAAAACCCAATACACATTTTTTCGGTTATTTAACAAAGTGTAGACCCCTTTTGTTTTTCATGATTCTGTTCAACATTGATTTTGTTGCACTTGCGAATACACGATCGGCATAATTGATTGATATAATCATATTCTTCCGTCTATTAAATAATGAATTACATAACAATTAAGGGGATAAAAAAAGTTATGATGACTAAACCGCTCATAACTTTTTAAATTCTATTATTTTTCTTGTAATGATTTGTAGTATTGTCCTTTTTCTACGTATTCACGGATGATTCGGTCCATATCTTTGCGATCTTCTTCGGTAATTTCTCTTACAACTTTTGCAGGTCGTCCCATGGCAAGAGTATTAGGTGGAATCTTTTTACCAGGAGGCACTAGGCTACCGGCTCCGATAAAAGCACCTTCACCAATTTCAGCGCGGTCTAAAATAATGGAACCCATTCCAATTAAAGCTCGTTTACGAATAACACAGCTATGTAACGTCACTTGGTGGCCAATTGTTACTTCGTCCTCTATAATTAGAGGATTATTGGGGCTTTGATGTAAGCAGCTAAGATCTTGAATGCTGCAACGTTTTCCAATAATTGTTGGTGCAACATCCCCCCGAATGACTGTGTTAAACCAAATGGAGGTTTCGGCACCAATCGTTACATCTCCCGTAATTGTTGCATAGTCTGCAATATAAACAGATGGGTCAATCTTAGGATTTTTTTCTTTAAAAGGATAAATCATCGTATAACTCCTCATTTCTAAGTATTATAATAATTATCGTATCAAATTAAATTAAAAATTGAAAATATTAACAATAGTAAAGTGGCTGCCTAAAAATTACCTTTTGGACAGCAGTCTCTGGAGGAATAACAATGTGGAAATGGGAAGCAGAAGGTAAACCTAAAGCAGTAGTTGTGATTATTCATAGTGCTTTTGAGCATCATCAGTGGTATGCATGGCTGATTGAACAATTTAGGTCAGAAGGTTATCACGTTGTCATGGGAGACTTACCAGGACACGGTGAGGATGCTAAGTATAATAGGGTACATGATGAAACAGTCGTTGAATATATGTTATATATTAAACACTTAATGCAAATTGCGTTAACTTATGGAATGCCTGTTTTTATCCTTGGACAAGGACTCGGTGGAACTTTAGCTATTCAATTCCTTAAAAAAAATAAAGTAGAATGTGCAGGATTAATTTTAAGTTCACCGTGGTTGCATTTGAAAAAGAAATCAAATCTTTTAACGAATGCATTAACTTCTCTTGGAACAATAACACCAAAAAAGAAGATCTCACTCGAGTTGGATAAAAAATTATTAACGAGACATTTGGAAGGTTATCATGAAATGACAGGCGAACTACCTTATAATTCGAATATGACTGTGCGTTCTTTTCGAAGTCTTCAACAATTGATGAAAAATCTTACAACTCAACAAGAAAGTTCAGTGTCCTTACCTCTTTTAATGATGACAGCTCAACAAGATAAAATCACCGACGTGACTATATCAAAGAAGTGGTTATTACAACAAAATGCATCGGAAATACATTATAAGGATTGGGCATACAGTTACCATAATCTATTTCATGATCAAGAAAGAGAATTAGTTTTTATTTATGTAAAAGATTTTATGAATAATGTAATGCGTTCTCTTGGTTATATAATAAAATAAATTTTTCAATTTATATGATTGGGTAATTATGAAACTTACTAGTGTTTGAAATCAATTTTTTAGGGTGTCTAATGAGACATCCTTTTTTATTTTAAGTAGAAAAATATCGAAAAAATACCCATTTTCCCTTGTTGTATAACAGTTTTACGTCACCTTTTATCTGAATATATAAATAATTGTTGAATCGAAAAAGTTGTTTCTGTAATATATAAGAATATTCCAACAACAACTTAAGAAGGGGTGTATGTAAGATGGAACAATTTGTTGGTTGGCTGAATGGGATTCTTTGGGGTCCGGTCACGATCTATGGTATTTTAATCGTTGGACTACTATTCTCTGCATTAACTAGATTTGTACAAGTTCGACAGATTAGAGAAATGTTTTCATTAATGTTTAAAGGGGAGAAATCAGAAGCGGGTGTATCTTCATTCCAAGCACTTTCGATTGCTTTATCAGGTCGTATCGGTACGGGGAATATTGTTGGTACTGCGTCAGCAATAGCATTCGGGGGTCCTGGGGCGATTTTTTGGATGTGGATAACAGGAATGATCGGCGCATCTTCTGCTTTCGTTGAGTCAACATTAGCTCAAATTTATAAAGAAAAGAAAAATGGTCAATATCGTGGGGGACCAGCTTTCTATATTGAAAAGGGGACAGGTATTCGTGCATTAGGCGTTATTTTTGCTATAGCAGCGATTGTGGCCATGGCGGTACTTATGCCAGGTGTTCAATCTAATGCGATTTCAAAAGCAATGAATAATGCGTTCGGTGTTGATCCGACAATTATTGGTATTATTACAGTTGTTATTCTTGGAATCATCATAATTGGCGGTGTAAAACGTATTGCAAATGCTGCAGAAGTAATCGTACCATTTATGGCAATTGCCTATATATTAATGGCAGTCCTTATTATTATTATGAATATTCAAGAAGTACCAGCAGTTTTTGCGTTAATTTTTAAAAGTGCTTTTAATTTAGATGCTACTTTTGGTGGGATGATTGGTGCGGCCGTTGCATGGGGAGTTAAACGTGCACTTTATGCTAATGAAGCTGGACAAGGTACTGGGGCTCACCCAGCCGCTGCAGCGGAAGTATCTCACCCTGTAAAACAAGGGTTAGTACAAACTGCATCGATTTATTTAGATACTATGGGGATTTGTACCGCAACAGCATTAATGATTTTATTTACTGGGCAATATAATGTACAAGTAGGTTCATCAGATGGACCATTAGTAGTAGAAAACGTACAAGGTGCTACTTATTCAGACTTTACACAATTAGCGGTAGGTTCTGCATTCACTTCTTTTGATAATTTCGGTTCAGCCTTTGTTGCAATTGCATTATTCTTCTTTGCTTTCACAACGTTAATGGCTTATTACTATATCGCTGAAACAAATGTATCGTACTTATTTACAGGAACAAAAGAAAAGATTGCAACAGGGTTATTGAAAATCGTAATCTTAGCAGCCGTTTTATTTGGTACTTTAAGAACATCAGATTTAGCATGGGCGCTTGGTGACGTGGGTCTTGGATTAATGGTATGGGTAAATATAATTGCTATGCTATTTATCTGTAAGCCAACAATAATTGCTCTAAAGGATTACGAACAACAAAAGAAACAGGGATTAGACCCTGAATTCGATCCAGAAAAGCTTGGCATTAAAAATGCTGATTATTGGGTTGAACGTAAAAAAGAAAGAGCTTCAACTGCTCGTGTGAAAAATAGCGTTTCGAAGAAGGTAAACAAACAAGTACAAGAACTTGTTGAAAAATAAGTGAGTAAAAAAGAACTGCCTGAAGTTCCGTTAATAGGATTCTTCAGGCAGTTCTTTTATTTTTTCAAGTGCAATGATAAATGGTGGATTATTTTTTTGATTTAAAAATTTATATTGTAATACGTGAACGTGTTTTTGAGATAACCCGCTAACAAAGTCAATTACTGCATCTCGTTCTTCTGTGCCACCTTCATGACCATAATAGACTACTAGAACAATGATGCCGCCAATTTTCAATTGTGTTAGTATTTGTTTTAATGCTTGGATAGTTGTATTGCCTTTTGTAATAATCTGATGATTTGCACCTGGTAAATAGCCTAAATTAAATACTGCTCCCGCAATTTCACCATGAACATATTTTGAAATATGTTCATGTCCATCTAGGATTACCGTAGCACGTGAAAACAAGTCGTGTTCCTTAAGTTTTTGCTCAGTAGCATCTACCGCTTGTTGTTGAATATCAAATGAATAAACATGTCCATTTTCTCCAACAAGTTCAGCTAAAAATAATGTATCATGGCCGTTTCCAGCAGTTCCATCGACGGCAATTTCTCCCTTTTCAATGGAAAGCGATAATAAAGTTTTTGTATATTGTAAAACTCTTTCCAACTTCACTTATCGTTTCACTTCCGCGTTATACAATTTTCCTTGCCAGCTACCACGACGCTCTAGTTCAGCATCAATTCCATTTAAAACTTCCCATTTATTAACACTCCACATTGGGCCAATCATTAAATCAATGGGTCCATCACCTGTAATACGGTGAACAATCATCTCTGGGGGGATCACTTCTAATTGGTCTGCTACGAGTTGGATATATTGATCTTTTTCAAGAAATTCGAGCATTCCTTTTTCATATTGTTTCACTAATGGTGTCCCTTTTAATAAATGAAGTAAATGGATTTTGATTCCTTGAACATCAAGTTTTGCTACTTCTCGTGCAGTTTCCATCATCATATCGTAATCTTCTAAAGGAAGACCATTAATAATGTGAGTGCATATTCGGATCCCATGTTTTCTTAATTTTTCTACACCTTCTACATATGTGGCAAAATCATGGGCGCGATTAATAAGGTTAGCTGTTTTTTCGTGTACTGTTTGAAGACCAAGCTCAACCCATAAATACGTACGTTCATTTAATTCAGCTAAATACTCAACCACATCGTCCGGTAAGCAGTCTGGACGTGTTGCAATACTTAACCCCATGACACCTTCGCAAGCAAGTGCGGCTTCGAATTTTTCTTTCAAAACTGGAAGTGGGGCATGGGTATTTGTGTAGGCTTGGAAGTAAGCCATCGTTTTACCATCTTTCCACTTGTTCTGCATTTTTTCTTTAATTTTTTCAAATTGAACTGGAATTGGGTCAACTCGGTCACCCGCAAAGTCACCACTTCCTGCAGCGCTACAAAACGTACAGCCACCAAAAGCAACTGTACCATCTCGATTCGGACAATCAAATCCAGCATCTAAAGCCACTTTATATACTTTGTGGCCAAATTCATTTCGCAAATAGCGATTCCATGTATAATAACGTTTCCCATCTGAGGGAAAAGGAAATTGTTGTTCAGACATTGTGTTCACTCCTCCAACAATAATTTTAACACGGTGCTTGTCTTAATGCATTTTTCATTTAAAATTTCCACAAGTTTCAATATTCACGCATTATATTAATGGAATTGATCATTAGAGATTAAGAGTATTTGCGCAATTTTGTCTTCTATTAAACTACTTGTAGTATGCATGAAAGAGGCATACTATATGTTGGAGTAGCATGGTTCTGGAGGAAAAAATATGCCAAAAAGTGTCTGGCTTTTAGTTATTGGGATGATTTTGAATACTACTGGAAACTCCTTTCTATGGCCGCTTAATACAATTTACATGCATGATCATTTAGGTAAATCCTTATCAATAGCTGGTTTGGTTTTAATGATTAATGCAGGAGCAGGGGTATTAGGGAATCTAATTGGAGGATACCTATTCGATAAAATCGGTGGTTATTATTCCATTATGACAGGAATAGTCATTACGCTAGTAGCTTTAACTGGAATGGCAATTTGGCATGGATGGCCACATTATGTTTGGTTTTTAACGATAACTGGATTTAGTATTGGTATTGTTATGCCTAGCATGTTTGCAATGGTAGGGGCGGTATGGCCAGAAGGTGGACGTAAAGCATTTAATGCTATATATTTAGCATCCAATTTAGGTGTAGCAGTTGGACCCGCATTAGCTGGACCTATTGCAGCCATCAGTTTTGACTTCTTATTTATATCGAATCTTTTGTTATATATTGCTTTCTTTTTGTTAGCTGTCATCGGATATCGAAAGATGGATTCGAAAGTTGTGAAGGAAAAAACAGAAGAGATTGAACACGTAGAAATAAAAAATAAAACGCCATTCTATGCATTGTTAATTGTGTGCTCGGGTTATTTGCTTACTTGGATTGCTTATTCACAGTGGCCTACAACACTATCTACACATATACAAGGAATGGGCATCAGTTTAAATCAATATAGCTTACTTTGGACAATCAATGGGCTATTAATTATCACCCTTCAACCTATAATTAGTCCGATTATTCGTCGTTTTGAAAAACAAATTAAAGGTCAATTAGTTTTTGGTGTAATTGTCATGATGTTTTCGTTTATTTTGATTATTTTTGCAGATAGTTTTAAAATTTTTGCATTCGCGATGGTTATTCTTACCCTTGGTGAAATATTTGTATTTCCAGCTGTCCCAACTATTGCAAATGAGATTGCTCCTAATGGTAAAAATGGTTCATATCAAGGAGTAGTGAACAGTGTAGCAGCCATTGGTAGAATGATCGGTCCTTTTTTCGGTGGAGTAATGGTGGATCTTTATAATATGGAAGTTTTAATTTGGATACTATGTTCGTTCTTTATCATCGCCATTGTACCTTGTCTTGTATTTGATCGGCCTCTTAGAAAGACTAAGCTCGTAAAAGAGATTGATTCAATGTAATCTAATAAATTAGTAAAAAACTGAACAAATACTTGGACTAATCATGTATTATTTATATTACTTGACTTTTTAAAATTTTCCATTAAAATGAATTCATTAAGATTAGTACGACTGTGAGAAGGAATAGTAGATTTTGAAGCTTTTTAGAGAGCTAGCGGTTGGTGAAAGCTAGTAAGTTTAGAAGTCGAACTCGCCTTTGAGTCTGCTTTGGGGAAATGTAGTATCTAAAGCCGTTAACCGCGTTAAGGTAAAGAGTTGAGTGAAGTGTCACTAATCTGGGTGGTACCGCGGGGGTCTATAAATTCTCTCGTCCCTTTCTAAGGAAAGGGACGTTTTTTTTATTTTTTAAATATTTTGTTAATTTTACCGTTATTTAGGATAATCTACAATTGTAAACAACATTCGAATTTTATTCCTGCAAGCACCCATGTGGCTTTAAATATATATAGGAGGCAATATACCCATGAGTTTTAATCATCAACAAATCGAAAAAAAATGGCAGCAATATTGGGAAGAAAATAAATCATTTAAAACATTAGAAGATCCATCTAAGCCAAAGTTCTATGCATTAGACATGTTCCCGTACCCATCTGGAGCTGGTTTACACGTTGGACATCCTGAAGGTTATACAGCGACAGATATTTTATCACGCTTCAAACGTATGCAAGGTTATGATGTACTTCATCCAATGGGATGGGATGCATTCGGTCTTCCAGCTGAGCAATATGCGTTAGATACTGGAAACGACCCAGCTGAATTTACAGCAAAGAACATTGCTACATTCAAACGTCAAATTCAAGAGTTAGGTTTTTCTTATGATTGGGATCGTGAAATTAACACGACTGACCCAGAATATTACAAATGGACTCAGTGGATCTTTACAAAGCTTGTTGAAATGGACTTAGCTTATGTAGATGAAATTGCTGTAAACTGGTGTCCAGCATTAGGAACAGTTCTTGCTAATGAAGAAGTAATCGACGGAAAATCAGAACGCGGTGGACATCCAGTAGAGCGTCGTCCTATGCGTCAATGGGTTTTACGTATTACAAAATATGCAGATCGTTTACTTGATGATTTAGAAGAAGTAGATTGGCCTGAATCAATTAAAGATATGCAACGTAACTGGATTGGCCGCTCTGAAGGTGCACAAGTGAAATTTACAGTTGCAGGTAGCGACAATGCATTTGAAGTATTTACAACTCGTCCAGATACTTTATTTGGTGCCACATATTGTGTATTAGCACCTGAACATAAGTTAGTTGATGCAATTACAACTGCTGAACAACGTGAAGCAGTAGAGGCATATCTAGACAAAGTAAAAATGAAATCTGATTTAGAACGTACTGATTTAGCAAAAGAAAAAACAGGTGTATTCACAGGTGCATATGCAGTGAATCCAATTAACGGTAAAGAAATTCCGATTTGGATTGCAGATTATGTGTTAGCGTCTTACGGAACTGGTGCAATTATGGCTGTTCCAGCACATGACGAACGTGACTATGAGTTTGCTAAAGAGTTCGGATTAGAGATTATTCCTGTACTAGAAGGTGGAGATATCGAAAATGAAGCCTTCACTGGTGATGGTCCACACATTAATTCAGACTTCTTAAATGGGTTAAATAAAGTCGAAGGTATTTCAAAAGCCATCAATTGGTTAGAAGAAAAAGGAGTAGGGGAAAAGAAAATTTCTTATCGTCTACGTGATTGGTTGTTCTCTCGTCAACGTTATTGGGGAGAACCGATTCCTGTTATTCATTGGGAAGACGGTACAATGACAACAATCCCTGAAAACGAATTGCCATTAGAATTACCAAAAACGTCCAATATTCGCCCTTCAGGTACTGGTGAATCACCACTAGCCAATATCGAAGAATGGGTAAATGTTGTAGACCCTGTATCAGGTAAAAAGGGCCGTCGTGAAACAAATACTATGCCACAATGGGCTGGATCAAGTTGGTACTTCTTACGTTATATTGATCCAAAAAATAGCGAAGCACTTGCAGACCCAGAATTATTAAAACGTTGGTTACCTGTTGATATTTACATCGGCGGTGCTGAGCATGCTGTTCTACACTTACTATACGCTCGTTTCTGGCATAAAGTCCTTTACGATCTAGGTGTTGTTCCAACGAAGGAACCATTCCAAAAATTATTCAACCAAGGAATGATTTTAGGTGAAGGTAATGAAAAAATGTCTAAATCAAAAGGAAATGTTGTAAATCCTGATGATATCATCCATAGTCATGGTGCCGATACATTACGTTTATATGAAATGTTCATGGGACCTTTAGATGCATCTGTTGCATGGTCTACTAATGGTCTTGATGGTGCACGCCGTTTCTTAGATCGTATCTGGCGTCTTTATACTACTGATGAAGGCAAATTAGCTGAAAAAGTACAAAAAGTTTCCGATACAACACTTGAAAAATCATATCACCAAACTGTGAAAAAAGTGACTGAGGACTATGAACACTTAAGATTTAATACAGCGATCTCTCAAATGATGGTATTTATTAATGATTGCTATAAAGCGGAAAGTTTCCCAATGGAATATGCAGAAGGCTTTGTTAAGTTATTGGCACCAATTGCACCACACGTTGCTGAAGAACTATGGGCAATTTTAGGTCATACCAATACAATTACTTACGAACAATGGCCAGCGTATGATGAAGCAAAACTTGTAGATGACGAAGTGGAAGTTGTAGTTCAAGTAAACGGGAAAGTACGTTCAAAAGTAAAAGTAGCAAAAGATGCATCAAAAGAACAACTAGAAGAAGTTGCTCAGGCTGATGAAAAAGTAAAAGAGTTTACAGACGGAAAAACAATTGTGAAAGTGATTGCTGTACCAGGTAAACTAGTAAATATTGTAGTAAAATAATTAGTCTTTTCCAATGTCTCCAAGAAGATTTGCTTCTTCTTGGAGGCATTTTTTTATAAGTACAAGCTATTACTTTGTTGAATTAATTATTCGATAGAGGTTCTTTTAATTACCATGTTGATTTTCAAGCAAATTTGCCTATCCTAATTAATATTCGCAATTTTAGTATAAGCGTGTCATAATGAATGAATTAACTTTGATTCGAAATGTAACTTAAAGAGTTAAGACCTTGAAGTAAGTATTCATATCTATGAGGGAACAATTTATATGACTGCGTATTTTAATTGATTTATTTAATTTCAAGTAAGTGCTATGAATTATTATATAGTTAGGATGACATGATGAAATCTATTGAATTAAAATTAAACCGCTATTTTGTAGGGGAAATCTCTAATGGTTTTCCACTTATTTTAAAAGATGCAGCAGAGCCAATCGAAGATATAATTCCAGAGGGAACACTACTAAAAATTGTTCGACCTAATGGTAAATACGTTGCAACTGGTTATTACGGAAAGCAAAACAAAGGTATTGGATGGGTGTTAACAAGAAATCCACAGGAAGAAATTGACCAAACATTTTTCGAAAATAAGTTCAAATTAGCAATCGAAAAACGTGAACAATTCTTTAATTCAACCGAAACGACTGCGTTCCGTGCGTTTAATGGCGAAGGGGATGGAATTGGTGGATTAACAATTGACTTTTTTGAAGGCTTTTACATGGTGAGTTTTTATAGTGAAGGAATATACTCATTCCGTGAAATGATTTTTGAAGCATTAAAAGAAGTGGTTAATTACCGAGGGATTTATGAGAAAAAACGTTTCAATACGAATGGTCAATATATTGAACAAGATGACTATGTAACAGGAGAAAAAGGTGAGTTTCCGTTAATTATTAAAGAAAATGGTATGAACTACGCAGTTGATTTAAATGATGGTGCGATGACCGGAATTTTTCTTGATCAACGAAATGTAAGACTTGCATTACGTGAGCGTTTCTCTAATGGGAAAACGGTGTTAAATACTTTTTCTTATACGGGGGCTTTTTCTGTTGCTGCAGCATTAGGAGGCGCATACGAAACAACGAGCGTTGATCTTGCAAAACGAAGCCTATCAAAAACAATTGAGCAATTTAGTGTTAATGGAATTGATTATGAACAACACCAAATTAAAGTAATGAATGTATTTGATTATTTTCATTATGCTGCAAAACATAACATGAAGTTTGATGTTGTTGTATTGGATCCACCAAGCTTTGCTCGTACGAAAAAAATGACATTCAGTACGTCGAAAGATTATCCTAAGTTGATAAAAGATGCATTAGCGATCACCGCACCAAAAGGAATCATTATCGCGTCAACAAATAATGCTAGCTTTGATATGAAGAAATTTAAAAGCTTCATCGATAAAGCATTTAAGGAAACAAATCAAAGCTATAAAATTGTTGAACAACATCAACTACCTGAAGACTTTTGCACGCCAGAAGAATATCCAGAATTTAATTACTTAAAAGTGTGTATTATACAATTATTGAAATAAGGATTGGTATTTATGAAATATACAAAATCAACGATGTTGAAATTAGTGAATGAAGAGCGAGAACTTCATGATGAGTTAAAGAAAATAAAAAGTGAAATGGGCTTAGAGAAAAATCGGGCATTAAAAGCTTTATATCACTCTGTAGTAGCAGATGGTGGACGCTTTCAAACACGTTGTCAAGAACTAGATCGTTAAAAAGGGAGTTTGGAACAAAACCAAAAAGCACCATTTTTCTCTTTGAGAAAAATGGTGCTTTTTTACGCTATTTATGCTAACTATGGATATTTCCTCAAAGGTAATTCTAATAAAGAATCTAATATAGTATCCGGTGAGAGCGGACTCGCACACAAGCCGCAAAGCCATGTTGAAACATGGCTTTGCGGCTTGTCTATGAGGCCAACAGGACGTTGGTCATGGGGCAATGCCACACGACGTGGCGTTTTTGCCCCCGGCTTAGTGTAAGGTTGCTCACATAGAATATGTCCTTTAAACGTTCCGGAAACTTTGCGCGGCTTACAGTGGTAGGCCGCGTTTTCTGGAGAAAGGCTAACACTTTTTATCTTATATCAAAAATTATTAGTGATAATATTAGCTTTTTTAATAACTTCCAAGCTTCTCTTTTTTATATTATTCCATCGACCCCGCACTCATTCCAGCAATACGCCCAGTTACAAGTGCGCTTGTAATATTGTAGCCACCTGTATAACCATGTATATCTAATACTTCCCCACAGAAAAATAACCCGTACTTTTTCTTAGAAGCCATTGTTTTTGGTTCGATTTCTTTGACAGAAACCCCTCCACCCGTTACAAAGGCTTTTTCTAAGGGTTGAGTCCCATGAACGTCCATTGTAAATGCGACGAGTTCACGTGCTAAGTGTCGAATTTTCTCTTGTGACAATTCTGGACCAGTGAGTGATGAATCAATTCCAGCACGCTCCATTAAAAATAACAACCATCTTTCAGGAGCAATCGATTTCCACAAATTTTTCACTGATTTTTTGGGCTCTTCTTTAATTAACTTATTTAAAAATTGTAAGCATGTTTCTTCATTGTAATCCGTTAAAGTTTGGATACGAACCTGTACAGCGTCGCCGCCGTTCTTTTTGCGTTCTTTTACAATAAACTGACTACATCTTAAAATGGCAGGGCCGCTTAAACCGAAATGAGTAAAAAGCATGTCCATTTGATGAGTAACAAGCACTTTTCCTTTTTTATTTAGTACGGAAACAGCTACATCGCGTAAAGCAAGTCCTTGAAGTTCGCGAGATTGGATGAAGGATTCTTTTGAGATAACTGGTACCTCTGTAGGATATAATTCTGTCACGGTATGTCCAGCACGCTCTGCCCAAGGATAGCCATCGCCTGTTGAGCCTGTTTGAGGAACCGCTTTTCCACCCACAGCTACGATTACTGCATTACTACGAATTTCTGTCCCGTCAGCAAGACGTGCACCCAAAATCTTTTCATCATCCATAAGTAATTTGCTAACCGTCGTTTGTAGCCGTATTTCAACATTTAATCGTTTTAATTCAGAGACTAATGCATCTACTACATCTTGTGCGCGGTTTGACACTGGAAACATTCGTCCATGGTCTTCCTCTTTCAGCGCAACGCCTAATCCCTCGAAAAATGAAATAATATCTTCATTATTATAAACAGTAAATGGACTGTATAAAAAACGCCCGTTACCCGGAATGTTCTTTACAATTTCTTCTGCAGGTAATCGATTTGTAACATTGCATCGTCCACCGCCAGAAATGGCCAACTTTTTACCGAGCTTACTTCCTTTTTCAATTAACATTACTTTTTTCTGCTGTTCTGCAGCAGCTATTGCAGCCATTAAACCAGAAGGCCCACCGCCAATTACAATTACATCTACCATCCCCAGAGCTCACTTTCTCTTAAATATTTACTGTCCCCATTATACACGGTTACACAATAGAGGGAAGCAGATCGCATGAGTTTTATCTTACCTACTTAAACAATATTAAATTGAGGTATCAATTTACTACGTTTAATTGAAAACTTATAGGAATAGCATTATAATCATTTATCGTAGCTACAAAATCTTACAAATATCGAATCAAATGCGCCTTGGCGTATTTGCGTCCAGATTTTATCGAGCCTGTCTCGATAAACTTCCTTTAAAAATCTGTGACATCCGCCGGAGGCTTAACTTCATTCAGTCAGGAGCCTATATTGAAGGTTTAACTTTTTGTATTCTTCCTCAACAATAAAAGTGGGGGACTTTTCCTGAATGAAGTTAAAATGATATGATGTAACTGCTATGCTTTTATTTTAATAAAAAATTTGAAAATAAAATAAGAAATTAGTTTGTACAGTGCAAAGTATGCACTCTTTTTTGAGCTTAATTGAAACCATGAGGTGAACATAAATGTGTGGATTTATAGGATATATTAATGGAACAAATATTATTGATCATCACCAAACAATTGAAAATATGATGAATACTATCATCCATCGTGGACCAGATAGTGGCGGTATACATACAGATGATAAAGTAACTTTAGGTTTCAGACGCTTAAGTATTATCGACTTATCGGATGTAGCAAACCAACCCCTTTATAGTGCAGATGGTAGTATTGTTCTTGTGTTCAATGGAGAAATTTATAACTTCCAAGAATTACGTGAGGATTTAATTGCAAAAGGGCATACATTTAAAACAAAATCGGATAGTGAAGTATTAATTTACGGGTATGTGGAATATGGTTTTGAATTTGTAAAAAAACTTCGCGGAATGTTTGCGTTTTGTATTTGGGATAAGAAGAATGATCTTCAATTTATCGCACGTGACGGTTTTGGTATTAAACCGCTTTACTATACGAGTAATACGACTGATAAAACATTTATCTTTGGCTCTGAAATCAAAGCATTTTTACCACACCCATCATTTATTAAAGAATTAAACAAAGACGCATTACGTCCTTATTTAACATTCCAATACTCTTCTATGGATGAAACCTTCTTTAAAGGGGTTTATAAATTACCGCCAGCGCACTACATGGTAATTAAAAATGGTGAAAAGCGCATTGTGAAATATTGGGATAAGAAATTTAACGTAAGAGAAAAAACGTTAGAACATTATGTAAAAGAAATTCGTGAAACGATGAAAGATTCAGTTGAGAAGCATCAAATTAGTGATGTAAAAGTTGGTTCATTCCTTTCTGGCGGAATTGACTCAAGTTACATAACGGCTCTTTTACGTCCAAATAAATCATTCTCTGTAGGGTTTAAAGACTATGAAGCAATGTTTAATGAAACAAACTTAGCAAAAGAATTATCTGATATTTTAAATGTTCAAAATGAACGTAAATATATTTCTGCTGAAGAGTGTTTCGAAAAACTACCAACAATTCAATATCATATGGATGAACCACAATCGAACCCTTCATCTGTTCCACTATACTTCTTAAGTGAATTAGCAAGTAAGGATGTAACAGTTGTGCTTTCTGGAGAAGGAGCGGACGAGATTTTTGGTGGCTATCCATGGTATCAAAACTCTCCTAAAATGGAAAAGTACGAAAAAGTTCCATTTGGGCTTCGTAAAGTAATTCGTGGCATTGCTGAAAAAATGCCGAAAAATCAATATACACACTTCCTTGTAAAAGGTGGACAAACAGTAGAGGAACGTTTTATTGGGGAAGCCGTTGTATGGGATGAAGAGGATGCACTGAACGTATTAAAACCAGCCTATAAAAATGGTCCATCAGTAAAGTCTATTACAAAACGTATTTATGATGAGGTACCTGGTGAAGATGACGTAACGAAAATGCAATATTTAGACTTACATCTTTGGATGCCAGGGGATATTTTACTAAAAGCTGACAAGATGAGTATGGCACACTCAATTGAACTACGAGTACCATTTTTAGATAAAGAAGTGATGGAGCTTGCGAAAAAAATCCCATCAAAATATCGTGTAAACGACATTAATACTAAATTTGCTCTACGTAAGGCAGCACATGAAGAGCTTCCAGAAGAATGGGCGAAACGTCCAAAACTTGGTTTCCCGGTTCCAATTCGTCACTGGTTACGTGAAGAAAAATACTATAACCTTGTAAAAGAAATGTTTACAACAGATTTTGCCAAAGAATTCTTTGATACAAATCAATTAGTTGGATATTTAGATGAGCATTATCAAGGAAAAGCAAACCGCGGACGTTATATTTGGACAACTTATGTGTTCTTAGTATGGTATAAACGATTCTTCGTAGATATGTAAGGAGGCTTAAGAATACATGGCTAAACAGGATTTTATTCCAGTAATTTTAGGTACTGATGTCAATGCATATGGAATGGCTCGTTCATTCCATATGGCCTATGGTATAGAGAGCCGTTGTGTTGGTCAGGGAAAATTATTTATGACAGACCAATCAAGTTTCATTACCATTAAAGTAATTGAAAACTTTATGGAACCAACTATTTTCCTTCAAGGTTTGATTGACTACGCAAAGGAATTAACACAAGAGGCAACTAAGCTAATTTTAGTTGCAAGTAGTGATGGATATGCAGAGCTTGCCATTCGTCATAAGGAACAATTATCGGAATACTATGAAATGCCATTTGTCGATGAAAAATGGATTGATGAATTATTATATAAAGACCGATTTTATGACCTTTGTGAGAAGTATGGGTTAGACTACCCAGCGACGTATATTGTTTCAAAAGAACAACATACAAATGTAGAATTACCTTTTGATTACCCAATCGCGTTAAAACCTGCAGATAGTGTTGCGTATTTAGAAGCGGAATTTGAAGGGAAGCAAAAAGCATATATCATCAAAGATCAAGCATCTTTCGAACAAACATTACAAAATATTTATAACTCAACTTATACAGGAAAGATGATTGTTCAAGATTTCATTCCTGGTGATGATTCAAATATGCGCGTGTTAAATGCTTATTGTGGTCGAGATGGTAAAGTTCGCATGATGTGTTTAGGTAGACCTTTACTTGAAGATTGTACACCTAGTTTAATTGGAAATTATGTAGCGATTGTTAATGAATACAATGAAGACATTTATAAACAGTTCCAACAGTTTTTAGAGAATATTGGTTATACTGGCTTTGCAAATTTCGATATGAAATATGATGCACGTGATGGAAAATATAAAGTATTTGAAATCAATTTACGTCAGGGCCGTAGTAGCTTCTTTACAACAGGAAGTGGATATAATATTGCTCAATACGCTGCTGAAGATCTAGTTTATGGAAAAAAAGAGCCGGTTGTTTATGCAAAAACAGAACATCTATGGCTTGGTGTTCCAAAAGAAGTTGCTTTAAACTATACAGAAGACCAAGAAGCTGTGGAATACATGCGAAAACTAATTGCAGAAAACCGTTATTGTACAACATTAAACTACGATCAAGATAAATCCATTAAACGTTCTTGGAATGTTCGTAAGTATTATAAAAATTACGAAGAGCGTTATGAGAAGTATTTTACAAAGAAGGGTGACAAGTAATGCCGGTTGTTGATCAGACAAATGCGGCTGATTTGGAGCGTTATGAACAATTTGTTCGTACTGCTCCATTTGCAACTGCAACACAAGATACAGGTTGGTCCCATGTAAAAAACAATTGGAGACCACTTTATGTTTACTTAGAGGAAGATGGTCAAATTATTGCTGCGATGTCAATTCTAATGGTGAATGCTGTTGGTGATCAAGCACTTGCGTATTGCTGCAAAGGTCCAGTATGCGATCCTAAGGATACAGAATTGGTAGACAAGCTAATGAAGGAAGCTGCGCGTTACGTAAAAGAAGAAAATGCTTTTCTTTTACGCATTGACCCAGAAGTATTGTATGATGAAGACTTACTAGAAGCATATCAATCTCTTGGCTATCGTTTGCGTTCACGAAATGTGTCATCACATGATACAACACAGCCTCGCTTTAATATGGTCCTTGATTTAAAAGGAAAAACGGAAGAAGAGTTATTAGCTAGCTTCCATAAGAAAACACGTTACAATATTCGCTTAGCTGAACGTAAAGGGGTTACTACTCGTTTCAGTCAATCAATTGATGACCTAAAGGTATTTTACGACTTATATGTTACAATGAGCGAACGTCATGGCATTACATATCGTCCATTTAATTACTATGAACGCATGTTAGAAGCTTACGGAGAAAATTTTCGTGTATACCTTGCAGAACATGAAGGTGACATTATTGCTGGAGCATTAGCATTAAGCTATGGCGATAAGACGTGGTATGCATATGGTGGAAGCCCGAATGTGAAACGTAATTTAATGGCTCCTCATTTATTACAATGGGAAATGATTAAATGGGCAGTGGAACAAAAGAAAGATCGCTATGATTTTGGTGGCGTTTTTGAATTAAACGATTCAGATGGTTTATATCGATTTAAAGAAGGATTTTGTTATCCTGACAATTATACCGAATATCTTGGTGAAATCGATTATGTACTTGATGAAGAAGCATATCAAACATTTATATCAAGATAATCTACAAGAAAAGGGCTATCTCAATTGGTAAATTTACTTTTTGAGATGGTGCTTCTTTTTTAATCAAAGAAAAATTGATTCTTTGGTTTGATTTGATTTATATGAAGCAAATACATACCTAAAACTTATGATTAAATTTTGTGTAAGCATATGTAGTAATATTTACTTAGTTCACTTTATCTTATAAAGATTGGATGGATAGGATGTCCTCTTTGATGAAAGGCACAGCGATATTAACGATTGGAATGTTTTTATCAAAAGTGCTTGGCTTAATCTATATTTTTCCTTTTTACGCGATTGTAGGGGAAGAAAATGTGGCACTTTATCAGTATGCATATATCCCTTATACACTTATGCTAGCTGTTGCTGTTTCTGGAGCTCCAATTGCAGTATCGAAATTTGTATCGAAATATAATGCAATTGGTGATTATGAATCAGGTCGGAAACTTTTGAAATCGGGTCTTCTCACTATGATGATTACTGGTTTCTTAGCTTTCATTGTCCTATTTTTACTCGCAACGCCAATTGCAGAGGTTGTAATTAGTAGTGATAAGCAAGTCTTTTCTGTTGAGGAAGTTGCTTCTGTAATTCGCTGGGTAAGTTTTGCATTAATTGTTGTACCATTTATGAGTTTGTGGCGAGGCTTTTTTCAAGGTTATGGAAAAATGGAGCCTACTGCTGTTTCACAATTAGTTGAACAAATTGTCCGTGTCCTATTTTTACTTGCCGGTTCATTTGCAGTAGTATTTATTTTTAAAGGAAAAGCAGAAACAGCTGTTTCATTATCTGTATTTGCTGCATTTATCGGCGCAATTGGTGGGCTTGCCGTACTATTTTATTTCTGGAAAAAATACAAAGTAGAATTCGAATTGTTACGAAGTCAAAGTGTAACAAAATCAGAAATTCAGCTTTCAAAAATATACGGGGAAGTAATCAAATATTCATTACCGATGATTTTTGTGGGGATGGCGAATTCATTATTCCAATTAGTCGATATGTTAACGTTTAATCGTGCAATGGCATCAATTGGTTTATCCAAAGTCTCTGATATCTACTTAAGTATGATTAATTTTACAACGCATAAAGTTGTAATTATTCCCGTTATGTTAGCTACGGGTTTATCATTAGCCCTAGTACCGACCATCACTAAATATTACACTCAACGTGAGTTTGGATTATTACATGATGCGATGGATAAAACATATCAAATACTGATTTTCGTAACTTTACCAGCAGTGATCGGGATTTCTCTTTTAGCGAATGAAATTTATTTCATTTTATATTCGGAAAGTGAAATGGGAGCGAGTATTTTGGCTCACTATGCACCTGTTGCTATATTATTTGCCTTGTTCCAAGTAACTGCAGCACTTTTACAAGGAATTGATTATCAGAAATGGATTGTCTTTAGTTTACTAACTGGATTATTAGTCAAACTAGTTCTTAATACACCTTTAATTAAAGTAATGCAAGCAGATGGTGCAATTATAGCAACTGCCATTGGTTACATTATTTCAGTTGTCATAAATATTGTTGTATTAAAAAAGGCATTGGATTATCGTTCAGTTATGGTAAAACGTCGAATAATATTAATTTGTATCCTAACAATACTTATGGCCATTAGTGTATTTATTTCACACCAGGGGTTACTTGCTTTGTTTGGACAAGTAGAAAGTAAGATATCAGCAATCCTTGTTGCCATGGTTTGTGTTGCAGTAGGGATAATGGTTTACGGATATTTATCACTTCGACTCGGCCTAGCACAAAAGTTATTAGGTGGACGTATTACAAAAGTTGCTAATAAATTAGGGTTCAAGTAGGTGAGAAAATGCGATTAGATAAATTATTATCAAATATGGGGTATGGTTCGCGTAAAGAAGTAAAACAATTATTAAAACAAAAAGGTGTTACTGTTGACGGTGAAGTAGTAAAAGATTCGGCAATGCATGTGGATCCAGCAAATCAAAATGTAAGTGTTTTTGGAGAGCGGGTAGAGTATACAGAATTTGTCTACTACATGATGAATAAACCACCAGGGGTTGTTTCAGCTACTGAAGACTTAAGAGATCAAACTGTCATCGACTTATTAGATCCTTTAGCGCAGCATTTTAAGCCATTTCCTGTTGGACGGTTAGATAAAGACACAGAGGGACTATTACTACTTACAAATGACGGTAATTTAGCACATAATTTACTTTCTCCGAAAAAGCATGTTCCGAAGACGTACTACGCCATCATTGATGGTGTTGTGACGGATCAAGATGTAGAAGCATTTAAATTAGGAGTAGAATTAGATGATGGTTATATAACGAAGCCAGGACATCTTGTTATTCTAAAATCTGCATCAACTTCCGAAATTGAATTAACAATTCAGGAAGGGAAGTTCCATCAGGTGAAGCGTATGTTTGAATCACAAGGGAAAAAAGTGACTTATTTAAAACGTTTATCAATGGGAAATTTAGAATTGGATGATTCATTAGAGCTTGGTGATTATCGAGAGCTAACTGCTGAGGAATTAAATAAATTAAAAAATCCATCATAGTAATGCATTTTAAGTAGGATTTCTAAACGAAATTACCATGTTAATAACAAATAAAGAAAGAAAAAAGAATGACCCCGACGAAAGGTCATTCTTTTTTCTTTGTTCATCTTAAGGTGGTAAATATAAATTGGGTACCAATCTCTTTTTCAGTTTGGAAAACAATTGAAAAAAAGATAAACCTTCAGCGAATCGAGCGATTCAGAAAAGAATTGACACGTGTTAACACGTGTCCGAAATTCGGACTGAGATTTGCCAATTCATAATTGTATGGGTTGAATAAGTCTAGCTTATTCTTATATTCTAAGATGTCAATTTAACTTTTTTCTTCGTCGTTGTCCATTTGCCTCTACTTGGGCTTACAACCAAGTCATTAAAGGCTAACACATTCAAATCTCTCTGAATGGTGCGAGGAGTGATGTTGAACTCTTCGACTAAATCCTGTGTAGACACCGTCCCGTTGTTAAGGATAAACATGTACACGTCTTTAATACGATTAAGCATTCTGTCAGTAGTTGGTTTCATAAAAACCACTCCTTCGATCTTAATTCTCATGGCAAAGACTAGCGGACGACACAAGTGCAGAGGTGCACTATAGGCTTTAAATTTCTGCCTTAGACATCCCCTTTTCTAATTTTATTTGTCAACTTATAGATTCTGACAGTGTCATTATAGCAACAAACTATTAATAATTCCATAATTCTCAGTTAATTAATATAATTTTTACAATGTTTATAGTTAGAAATAGAGTTGTTTACACATTATATGCAAGTAGGTCTTAACTTTAGTTGTTTTTTTATGAAGAAATAGTAAAATAACCGTATTAAGGGGTGATTGTTTATGGATTGGCTAAACTTGGCCGAGTCAAGGAAAGATGAATTGATTTCGGAATTACAGCAATTAATTCAAATTGAAAGTGTACTTGATGAAGAAAAAGCAACATCGGAAGCTCCCTTTGGTCCTGGTCCTCTTGAAGCCTTAAATTGGTTACTTAAAAAAGGGGAAGAGCAAGGATTCGAAACAAAATCCATTGACCAAGTCGCTGGTCATATCGAAATGGGAGAAGGAAAAGAATTACTTGGAATCCTTTGTCATGTTGACGTTGTACCTGCAGGAGATGGGTGGACATATCCTCCATTTCAAGGTGAAATCGTAAATGGGAAGTTGTTTGGCCGAGGTGCAATTGACGATAAGGGCCCAACAATGGCAGCATGGCTTGCAATGAAATTGGTAAAAGATGCAGGAATTCCGTTAAATAAAACAGTAAGAATGATCATTGGTAGTGATGAGGAAAGTGGTTTCCGATGTGTTACGCGTTATTTTGAAAAAGAAGAAATGCCAACCATTGGATTTGCCCCAGATGCTGATTTCCCTCTTATTAACGCAGAAAAGGGCATAGCTACATTACATTTATCACAAACTAGTAATATAGAAACTAATGAACAATTAATAACATTTCAAGCAGGTAAAAGGACGAATATGGTCCCTGACATCGCACAAGCAACTGCCCTAAATCTAGTTGACCAAGTAGAGGATGACTTCCAAATATTTTTACAAGAGCAAAATGCTGAAGGCGCTGTAGAGAAGAAAGGAAATCAATACATTTTTACTGTAAAAGGAAAATCTGCTCATGCAATGGAACCAGAAAAAGGTTGTAATGCAGCCGTGTTATTATCGAAGTTTTTATTGGAACATTTAACAACTCCTGCTAGCTTAGATTTTGTAAAGTTTATTGTAGAAGTATTTGACGGAGAACCTTATGGGCAAGCATTAAAATTGAATTTTGCAGATGAGATGTCTGGCCAAACAACCCTAAATGCAGGAATTGTTTCATTCGATCACAACCACGGTGGAAAAATTGAAGTGAGTATGCGTTATTCGGTTACGTATCCATTTGAAGAAAAAATAACAAATGCTCAAAATGAATTACATTCAAAACCATTTGCACTTGATGTCGTCTCAAATTCCGAACCACACTATGTAAGTGAAGAAGATGAATTTGTTCAAACCTTATTAAATGCATATAGAAAATATACGAATGACGACATAGGGAAACCATTATCAACCGGTGGTGGAACGTATGCTCGAACAATGAAAAAAGGTGTAGCATTTGGAATGCTGTTCCCTGGTGAACCAGATGTAGCCCACCAAATAGATGAATTTGTTGTTATTGAAAATTTAGTAAAAGCTGCTGCAATCTATGCAGAAGCAATTGTTGAGCTAGCAAGTAAATAAGAGAGGCTAGAAGTTTTTCCGACTCCAAAAATCTTTTATTTCTTAACTTTTAAAATGAAAATAGGGGTGCTTTTATGGGATACACATTATGGAATGATAAAATTGTAAATGATGAAGAAGTAATTATTGATAAAGAAGACCGTGGCTATCAATTTGGTGATGGAGTTTACGAAGTAATTAAAGTATATGATGGGGAAATGTTTACTGCTGAAGAACATATCAATCGTTTTTATTTGAGTGCTGAAAAAATTCGTATAACAATTCCATACACAAAGGATAAATTACACAAATTACTACACGAATTAGTTGAAGCAAACAACTTAAATACAGGAAATTTATATTTCCAAATTACGAGAGGTACAGCACCACGTATTCATCAATTCCCAGGTGATACTATTTTACCTGTTTTAACTGGTACTACGAAAGAATCGCCACGCCCTTTAGAGAATTTTGAGAAAGGTGTGTCGGCAACGTTCGTTGAAGATATTCGTTGGTTACGTTGTGATATTAAAACTCTAAATTTATTAGGTGCGGTTCTAGCAAAACAAGAGGCACACGAAAAAGGATGCTACGAAGCAATTTTACACCGTGGAGAAACGGTTACTGAAGGTTCTTCTACAAATGTGTTTGGCATAAAAGATGGTGTCCTTTATACACATCCTGCAAATAATTTAATCTTACATGGTATTACACGTGCAGTTATTTTGAAATGTGCAGAGGAGATAGGGCTTCCTGTAAAAGAACAAGCCTTTACAAAGACACAGGCTTTAGAGATGGACGAACTGTTTGTTTCTTCAACAACATCAGAAATAACACCCGTAATTGAAATCGACGGCCAAAAGATCAATAGTGGAAATGTGGGCGAATGGACGAGTAATCTACATGCCCAGTTCCAAACTAAAATTCCTAATTCATTAAAAGCATAAATTTTTCACAATTAAACACAATATTTTATTCGAAAGAATTCGCGACAAAGTAGGAAAGTGAGCTCATAAAGACGTAGTAGGAGAGTAGACAAAAAGGTGAGGGACCCTTTTACTCGTATCAACAAACTACTCAATTGTGTGCTTAAGTTTACACGAAATGGAGCGAATTCTTTTTGATTGACATAAAGGGTGATCTTGGAAAAGGGTAATTAGACTGACCACTATTTTTTTTATAATGCCTCATGTAAAATTAAACTATTGATACATAGAAAAGATGGAGTGTGTCGTAATTGGCTCAATTAATAAAGCTTCAAGATTATATTTCAAGATATCAAGTTGGATTAAACCGATACCCAACCCAATTTGTCCGTGTAAAAAAGAGTCAATGGGAACGAATAAAACAACAGTGGGAATTAGGCCAGGAAATTCCGAAATGGGAACACATAGAAGAGCTTGAAGAAGAAAAAAGTTCAAAACGTTTTTCCTTAATTAACAAATTCTTAAGAAGAAAACCGGCGCATAAAGAAGATTTAGAACAAGTGGATGTATCTGACGAATTAATTTCAAATGAAGAAGATGAAGAAGATGATGAATTTGAATTACTATTCGAACCGAATATTGTATATCATCCCCAAAATTTAGAGGATTTAAAGAAAATGTTTCTGAATCAATTTTTTCATTTTCAAATTAAATGGGCTAGTTCAACTTTAAGAGAAAAATCATATGTGGATCCTAAATTTTTAAGAGATAGTTTTTTACGAAATGTTTTACAACGCTTACCAGATAATTATTTAATATTTTATTATCCAATAGTTCAAGTAAAAAAAGCGCCAGTGGAATTAGATATCATAATTTTAACCCCAACTGAATGCCTATGTATTACTCTTGTTGAATATGAAAATCAAGCGGTATATTTGGGTAACGGTGAACGGTTCTGGACTAAAAAAGTAGGAAAGACTGATAAAAAAGTATTAAATCCAATGATTCAATTAAATCGAATGGAGTCCATACTATCTAACCTTTTTAGCCAGGGGAATATTGATATGCCGATACGTAAAATATTACTTTCTAGAAATGGTTTTTTTGATTACCCTGGAACTGCTTTTAATGTCAAATTTATAGATAAAAGGGAATTTCCTAATTGGATGCAAGGGTTACGGCGTTCACCATCACCTATGAAACATATGCAAATTCAAGCAGCACAAGCTATTTTAAATCATGTTCAAACAACTTCCTATAATCGAGATATTTGGAATACTGAAAAAAAAGAGCAGTAGCGGATAGTAGTCGGAAATTATGGATTTTTAGAAACTTAAGGGAAATTCCTTCCGCTATTTTACTGAAAATATCGGTTTCTTGAAATTTAAAGGAATTTTCTTCCGTTATTGAATAAAGAAGAGGCTTTTGAAGTTGAAATAAGAGAATAAACTTCCGTTAAGTGCTCTAAATCAGGTGAAATTTGAAGATTTTGAAGAGATAAGGGAAAAAGCTTCTGTTATTTTTCTGAAAATATCGGTTTCTTGAATCTTAAAGGAATTTTCTTCCGTTATTGAATAAAGAAGAGGCTTTTAAAGTTGAAATAAGAGAATAAACTTCCGTTAAGTGGCCTAAATCAGGTGAAATTTCAAGATTTTGAAGAGATTAGGGAAAAAGTTTCTGTTATTTTTGAACCGTGACCACAATAGAAAAAAGTTTGCAGAGTGCCAAATTAATATAGCAGTAATATGAAAATTATAGAGAATTAAGATATAATTAACTTTAACTTCATTTAATAAGAAAACTGCGCGTAACTGCGCCATGCATATTAGATTTGAGTAACAACAAAGAAATGAGGAACTAGTAAGTGAGATTAAGAAACAAACCTTGGGCAGAGGAATTTATTAATGCACATCCTGAGATCATTATCCAAAATCCAGAACAATACAAAGGTAAGTGGAGTGAGGTATTCCAAAATGATCAACCACTCCATATTGAAGTAGGGACTGGTAAAGGACAATTTGTTTTAGGGATGGCAAAAGCCAATCCACATATCAATTATATTGGAATTGAACTTTATGATAGTGTAATTGTATGTGCCCTAGAAAAAATTATAGAAGCAGGGGCACCGTCTAATTTACGCTTATTAAAAGTAAATGGGGCAGATTTAAATAAATATTTTGAGAAAAATGATGTAAGTCGTGTTTATTTAAATTTTTCAGATCCTTGGCCAAAAACGCGACATGCAAAACGTCGCCTAACACACGAAGGATTTTTGAAAATATATGAATCGATTTTAATCGATCGTGGCGAAGTTCATTTTAAAACAGATAACCGTGGATTATTTGAGTATTCATTAGTCAGTATTTCAGAGTACGGCATGCTTTTAAAATATGTTTCACTTGATTTACATGCAAATATGCCTGAAGACAATATCATGACAGAATATGAAGAAAAATTTTCTGCAAAGGGACAACCGATTTATCGCCTAGAAGCACAGTTTATTAAAGAATAAAGCTAAGTTTTATTGGCTATAGGGATAACAGTCAGACAGCAGTCGTCATTCATCGTTTAGAATTTGATTTCAAACCTAAAAAGATGAACAAAGGGGAGAAATGGGAATGGACAAACTTCAATTTCATGGCATGTCTTTAACATGGTTAAACGGGGGAGTTACTTCACTTGATGGGGGAGCTATGTTTGGGGTAGTACCAAAACCACTTTGGTCTCGAAAATACCCTGTTAACGAGTTAAATCAAATAGAACTTGCTTGTGAGCCAATGTTAATTCAATACGAGGGGAAAAATTACTTAATTGATAGCGGTGTTGGATTTAATAAACTAACAGAAAAGCAACTTCGTAATTTTGGTGTAACAGAAGAGTCTACAATATTAGAGAGTCTTAAAGAACTGGGGTTAACTGCAGAAGATATTCATTTTGTTTTAATGACTCATTTACATTTTGATCATGCAGGTGGGTTAACACGTTGGGAAGGAGAAACTCTAGTTCCAACTTTCCCAAATGCAACAATTTATACTTCTAAAGTTGAATGGGATGAAATGCGTAATCCTAATATTCGTTCTCGTAACACTTATTGGAAGGAAAATTGGGAGCCGATTCAACATTTAGTTGAAACGTTTGAAGATCGTTTACAAGTGGCACCTGGAATTGAAATGATTCATACAGGGGGTCATAGTGATGGTCATGCCATTATTAAACTAACGCAAAATGGGGAAACTATGCTACACATGGCTGATATCATGCCGACACATGCTCATCAAAATCCACTTTGGGTATTAGCTTATGATGATTATCCAATGACAAGCGTTTTTGCAAAAGAAAAGATCCTAAAAGAAGCGCTTGCTAATGGCTATAAATTTATTTTTTATCATGATGCCTATTACCGAATGATTCAGTGGGATGAATCAGGTAAAGTCGTTGTTGATTCCTTGAGTCGTACAAAAGAAGCGAGAATTCAATTTCAAAGATAAAAGAAACGGAGTACAGATGTACTTCTAATTCTTTAAAGAATAATAAAATGGACAGTCCTCGTAAACTAACGTATACGAGGACTGTCCCTTTTTAAAAACACATTTGTTAGCTACAGCGGTTAGGCTCTCGCGCACTTCATTTCTTCCTGCGATGGCAAAAAGCGCCCTCTAGTCAGAAGCTCCGCAGTACAAGGATGTACAAGTGCCGCAAATGCCACAGGACGTGGCGTTTTTTGCGGCCAGTGCGTGTCGAGCCTGAACGAGCCGCTTTTCGCTTTTCTTATTGTCTAGCTTCGAACGCCAGCTCTTCGACAACTTTGAAACCGTCTTCAAGGGCAGAAAGCGCCCTTGAAGACGGTTCCTCCAGTTGTTGTCAGAGCTAATCGGGCGTACTCCGCCTTTCTTTTTGGATGACTAACGGATTACGATTTTACTAAGTCAACAATTACACCTGAACGCGCATCGGCAGCAAATTCAAAATACTCAATTTCGCCATCGACCATTCTAGAAATGCCACCTCGATAGACTGGTATTGACATGACTCCGTTATCAAAGTCCTCAGTTTTCATGTAAATCCAAGAACCATCAATTGGTGTTTCTTTTTTAAATTCTGCTTTTACATTGTTAAGCACTTGATTTGCAGGAACATACGGTGAAATTTTTTCAGATGCTTCTTTAATAACGATTGCAGCAGCTAATCCTGTTGCTACTCCTAACATAAAATCACGTAATTTCATAAGTCATCCTCCTTTGCACTATTATTTATTTTACCATTTTTAATCCCTTCAGACCAAATTTATGTAGTAAAAGAAACCGATAAGATCTTTACTAAAAAACTTTAATTTCTAGCACGATTAATTCGAATATGGAAATGTTTATGCTACTATAAAGAAGTTAGAAAAGAAAATAAGGAGTGTTCCGAATATGAATCAGGAAACTTTACAGCTTTTTAAAACGTTAACAGAATTACCAGGTGCTCCTGGAAATGAACATGCTGTGCGAAAATTCATGCGAGGGGAACTCGAGAAATATTCAGATGAAATTATCCAGGACAATTTAGGTGGGATTTTTGGTTTAAGAAAAGCTGAAGATTCAAATGCACCAAAAATTTTAGTTGCAGGGCATATGGATGAAGTTGCTTTTATGGTAACAAATATCACTGACAACGGAATGCTTCGCTTTCAAACATTAGGTGGCTGGTCAAATCAAGTTTTACTAGCACAACGTGTGACTGTATATGCCAAAGATAAAGAAATCCCGGGGGTAATTGCTTCGATCCCTCCACATTTATTATCAGATGCTGAAAAGTCTAAACCAATGGAAATTAAAAATATGTTAATTGATGTTGGAGCAGATAGTAAAGAAGATGCTGAAAAGATGGGGATTCAACCAGGTCAGTCCATAATTCCTGTATGTCCATTTACACCAATGGAAAACCCGAAAAAAATAATGGCCAAAGCATGGGATAATCGATATGGTTGTGGTTTGGCAATTGAACTATTAAAAGAATTACAAAACGAAAAAGTTGTTAACCATTTATATTCTGGTGCGAATGTAATGGAAGAGGTTGGATTGCGCGGAGCACAAGTTTCTGCCTACATGATTAAACCTGATTTATTTTTCGCATTAGATGCTTCTCCTGCTAATGATACATCTGGTGATAAAAATCAATTTGGACAATTAGGAAAAGGCACGTTACTACGAATCTTTGACCGTACTATGGTGACACATAAAGGAATGAGAGAGTTTATATTAGATACAGCAGAATCAAATAAGATTCCTTATCAATATTTCGTTTCTCCAGGTGGTACGGATGCAGGGAAAGTGCATATTGCCAATGAAGGAATTCCAAGTGCTGTCATAGGTATTTGTTCCCGTTATATTCATACGGCCGCATCAATTATTCATATAGATGACTATGCTGCAGCAAAAGAGCTGTTAGTAAAACTAGTTAAATCAGCAGATCGTTCTACAGTAGAAAGTATTCGTCAAAATGTATAGAACTCGCTAAGTAATGTTGTAATAATGAGATATAACACTGACAATGGATCAAAGTGAAGAGAGAGTGAGCATAACACTCTCTTTTTCCTTTTTCAATATCCAAATGGAACAAAATTTATAAATATAAAACGGGTGAAAGTAATGAGAGTAGCAATCGGAACAAAAAATAGAGCAAAAACAAAAGCAATTGAAAATGTTGTAAGTACATACTTTAATGAAGCCAGATATGAGCAATTCAATGTATCTTCTAATGTTTCAGAGCAGCCTTTTTCAGACGAGGAAACAAGACAAGGGGCAATTAATAGAGCAGTAAATACATTAAAAGCATCGGGTGCTGATTTAAATTTTGGCCTTGAAGGTGGAGTTCGTGAGATTGATGGAGTAATGTATTGTTGCAATTGGGGAGCACTTGCTTTAAAAGATGGAACAACTATTACATCAGCTGGTGCAACGTTTATTTTGCCGGAAGAGATTGCTGACCAATTACGTGATGGCAAAGAACTTGGGCCAGTAATGGATGAGTACACAAATGAAATTGGTACAAGACATAATTCCGGTGCGATTGGTGTATTTACAGCCAATTTGGTCGATCGTACAGAAATGTTTGAACACATCGTCAAGCTACTATTAGGGCAATATAAATTTCACAATTCCTTAACTAAATGATAGAGTAGTTTAAAAATTCGAGCTATGTTTATTGCAAGAATTTAAATCTATCATTACAATGTATGTTGGAATAGAAAGTGAGGAATAATGTATGAAACGGAAATGGTTTCTTGCAATAACAATATTCACTTTAGTTCTAGTATTAGCAGGTTGTGGGAAATCTGTAGAAGAACAGATTGATACAGGCGTAGCTAGTGCACAAACAGTATTTGAAGAAAATCCTCAAAAGCCAAATCAAACATTAGATAAAATAGAATTGTTTGTTCCAAAAGGATATACTGTTGAACAAAGTGAAGATAAAAACAACCTTCTTTTAAAAAAAGGTAATGAAAGCTACATTCTTTTTGTTAATATAAATGAAGATGAAGATAGTAATCTTCATTATGAAATTCTAAAGAACAACAAATCTAACCAGATTGTGAAAGAGCAAACAGTCGAGTTAGATGGTGCCTTTGGATTTACAGCAGTTGTTGAACACGGTGAACAATTTGAACTCGTTGTAAGTAGCGGTGGTGTAAAAATGACGACAATTTCAGAAGATAAAAATATCGATGTAAAACTTGTCGACATGATGCAAATTGTTCGGTCAGTAAATATAGTAGATTAAAAAATAGTATTATTTAGAGTGTAAACAAGTTCGACTCAATTGAATTTGTTTGCACTCTTACCTTTTATTTAATAGCTTAATACCCTGGCCATACATACAGTAAGAAGTAATGAATACGGTTCACTTTACGGGAACTGACTCTTTGTGTAGGATGTTATTAGGAATGAAAGGGTTGACTACATGAAATCGAAACAACTAGTTGAAGAATTAAAAAAACGATTAGATGACCAAAGATTAGAATTTAATTTCGATCAAGAACATGACAAATTAAGAATCGAACACAAGTCGATCAAACGCGGAATCGATATTTCACTTCCTGAAATATTATCCAAATATAATGTAAGAAAAGAAAAAGCCATAGAAGAAGTCATTTATACAATTGACCAAACTTTTTTAGCAATGGAAAAGGAACATACCGAAGGATTCCAAGATTTATCATTGGTGTATCCAATCATTCGTTCTACCTCATTTCCATTAACATCCAAAGAAGGCCATCATTTTATTACGACTGACCATACTGCGGAAACGCGCATTTATTATGCACTTGATTTGGGCAATACATATCGTTTAATTGATGAATCCATGCTTTCGAAGTTAAATGTAACAGCTAACCAAATTCGTGAAGCTGCTCGCTTTTCAGTTCGAAAATTACCTACGAATATGAAGAAAGACGAGGTAGCGGGGAATATCTATTATTTCATCAATGAAAATGATGGGTATGATGCAAGTCGAATTTTAAATGAAGCTTTTTTAAATAAAATGAAGAATCAAATTGAAGGAGACATGACTGTATCTGTCCCTCATCAAGATGTATTAATTATTGGTGATATTCGAAATGAAACAGGTTATGATGTATTAGCACAAATGACAATGCATTTCTTTTCAGTTGGAGCTGTGCCAATTACTTCATTATCATTTGTTTATGAGAATGGCGAGTTAGAGCCAATTTTTATATTAGCCAAGAACAGAGTGAAAAAGGAGCAAGATGAAAAATGATCGTAGCATATAATAAAAAATACGTTGGGGATGTATTACTAGTCCAATTAGCAACAGAAGCAATCGTTAACACGGAAGTTGAAAAAGTGCAAGATGTTGCAATATTAAAAGAAAAAGAAACTGGAGAAATCAAAGCATTTAATCTATTCAATGCAAGTAAATACCTTGAATTAGATGTACAAGGAAATGTGGATATTATACCTGAACTAGTACAAAAAATTGAAGCTGCTTTAAAAGAAAACGGAGCTCAAGTTTCATTAGATGTAGATTTTTCTCCTAAATTTGTAGTAGGTTTCGTTGAAGAAAAAGAAAAGCATCCAAATGCTGATAAACTAAGTATTTGTAAAGTAAATGTTGGAGAAGAAACATTGCAAATTGTATGCGGTGCTCCAAATGTAGAAGAAGGTCAAAAGGTTGTTGTAGCAAAAATTGGTGCTGTTATGCCTTCAGGAATGGTTATTAAAGAAGGAAATTTACGCGGAGTTGATTCATTTGGAATGCTTTGCTCTGCTCGTGAACTTGCAATTCCAAATGCACCATCTGCAAAAGGTATTTTAGTACTAGATGAAGGTGCCGAAGTAGGACAACCTTTTACGGTCACATCAAAATAATTATCTAATATGAAGAATTCGCTTAATTATCTAGAATGAGGGCGAATTCTTTTATTTTTTGAAAGTGTATTACAGATTTTTTGACAACCTTTTCAAGTTGCTATATAAAGGAGTTTTTAAAGAAAAATCGAACACTATACATAAGCATTTTAATTTACTTTCATTTAATTATTAGTCCAAATTAAAATATTCACAGATTTGATTAAAGATTCATTTCAAAAGTTTTCATCTTTTGTTTAAATGTTTTATCATTGTTATCATTTTGCAATGTAATTATGATATGCTTTTGCTAAAAGCGTTTCTTTTAAAGAAATACAGATTTTTTTACAATGGGTACTCCTTCGCAACAACTTAATCAATTTAGGTAATAAGATTTATTGGTTAAAATTAAAAGAGCCCATTTTCCATATTTGACATATAATAAAATGGCTATGTTTTTAGGAAAGAGTGATTAGCAATGAACTGGTTTAAAAAACATTTATCGAAATTATTTTTAGCTGAAATAGATGATGATGATGAATTGATCGAGTACGAAAATGAAAAAGAAGAAAACGTGAAAAATAATCCACAACAGATTAATCAAGTGAAGAAAGCATCCTTTCGTTTCCCAGTAATATCAGATGATGAACTGGATGATTCAAAGCCTTCCATGAAGCATTCTACGAAATTAAACCGTTCACTTGAAAGTCATGGAGATTCATATTCCGTTGATTATGTAAAGTCTTCCATCCAACTCCCATCAGGTTCGCAAGTTTATGATGTGGAAGTCTCAAGGATACGTGAATTGCTAGAAAAACGGCAAAAGAAAAAAGGAAAACCTTCTAGGGTTCATCATTCAATTCAGAGGGTAGAAACCCCAACAAAAGTTGAGAAAGTACCAATTCGTCAGGAAAAAAATCGACAACAGGTACAAAAACAGGTACCAAAACACAAAGAAGTTGAGCAAAGTACAGTAGATCCATATCGAAAGAGATTTGTGCCATCTAAGGTACCATCTCCTATTTACGGTTATTCAAAACCAAGCCCTTTAAATGAACTACTAACGAAAAGAGCAGATGAGGAACCGACAACTTCAAAGGATATTGATTCATTAATCTACGATAAAAGCCTGAAGAATGAAAGGGATATAGAACTTAATAAGGTTGAAGTACACGATGAGTATGAATATGTAAAAGAAAATAAAGAAGTTGCTGCTACTATGGAAATAATAGAAGAACAAACTTCGATAGAAAAAGTAGAAAATCCAAGTACAGTAGAAAAAATTGAAACTCCTCTTGCTGAAGAAGTAAATGATGAACCAATCGTTATTGAAAAACAAACCGATGTAGAAACAATAGTGGTTAGTAATGAAGTCATCGGAGATCAAATGAATGATGTTCATATAGAAGACCAACGTACAACGGAAGTCAATGAGGTGCAAAGTACTGAGGAAAGTACCAATGTAATGATAGAACAAGACTTCGAGCCGAATACTTATTCAGAAGATAGTGAACTTAGCGAGCAAAAAATTAATGAGCAAGCCAATATCAACGAAGCTCAAATCTATGAAAAAAATGAAGAGGTTTCGAGAGTTGCAGACGATGTGGTGGATGATGTAGTAGAAGAAGATTCTCCGAAATTTGAACTCAATGATGAAAACTTAGATATGGGTCCAGCAGTGAACAGCTCATTGGAAGATGGAGTTGTTTATGAAGAAACAACAATCAGCCAATTGGAAGATAATAATATCGTATTAAATGAGGAAAACTCTCAAGAGAGTTCTTCGACTAAAAAAGAAGAGTCAAAGGGTAGTAAACTTCCTTTTAATGTACTAATGCTCAAATCTGATAAAGAAAAGTTGGCACTTAAAGAAAAAGCAAAATCATTGTTATACGTGAAAAATAACAATCATACACAACCAACTCAGCCGTTAACTGTAAAGAAAGAAGTTGAAAATCTTCTAATACAGAATAATGAGGATCATGATTTAAACGTCCCTAATTCATCATTGAGCGATCCGGTACTACAAGAAGAAATATCTACTGAAGAACAAGAGGTCGAGACGGAAACTCCGCAAACGGAAAATGTTGAGGAAATAACAAATCCTAGTATGGTAAATACTTCGAACTCAACTGAAGAAAATCCAATGAAAAATACTGAGGTAGTTGAAAAATCCCCAGTTTTCATTGAAGAGGAACAAGTTGTAAAGGCTCCTACAAAAGTATATGTAAAACCATCAATTGATTATTTATCTCCTCCAGAAGAGAAAACACAAGATCGTGATTGGATGGAAAGTCAAGCTGATATTCTTGTAGAAGCGTTATCTCACTTCCAAGTAACTGCACAAATAGAGTCAATTATGCAAGGTCCAGCAGTTACTCAATTTGAAATTACAGTTGGGCATGGAACGAAGGTAAGTAAAATACGAAACTTAGCTGATGATCTAAAGCTAGCGCTTGCAGCAAAAGATATTCGAATTCAAGCCCCAATCCCAGGTAAAAGTTCAATAGGAATTGAGATTCCAAATCGAATTTCACGCGCTGTTCGCTTATCGGAAGTAACAACAAGTGAATCGTTTCAACAATCGGAATCTCCTTTAGAAGCTGCTCTCGGACTTGATTTAACAGGAAAACCTGTGACAATCGACTTGCGCAAGATGCCTCACGGTTTGATTGCAGGCGCTACTGGTTCTGGGAAGTCAGTTTGCATTAATTCCATATTAGTGAGTCTCCTTTATAAGGCTGATCCGCACGAATTAAAATTGATGTTAATTGACCCTAAAATGGTAGAGTTAGCTCCATTTAATCATATTCCTCATTTAGTCAGTCCTGTTATTACGGACGTAAAAGCTGCAACTGCAGCGCTAAAGTGGGCTGTTGAAGAAATGGAAAATCGTTATCAATTATTTGCTCACGCAGGTGCTCGTGACTTACCACGATATAATAAACTTGCTGAGGCAAATGGGGAATATAATAAAAAGCTTCCTTATATTTTAATCGTAATAGATGAGTTAGCTGATTTGATGATGATGTCACCGGCTGATGTTGAAGAAGCAATAGCGAGAATAGCTCAAAAAGCAAGGGCATGTGGAATACATTTAATATTAGCAACGCAGCGTCCTTCAGTTGATGTTATTACTGGTTTAATTAAATCAAATATACCAACCCGTATAGCATTTGCAGTTTCTTCACAAATTGACTCAAGAACAATTCTTGATGCTCAAGGTGCTGAACGTTTACTAGGCAGAGGCGATATGCTGTATTTAGGAAATGGTATGAGCGCTCCAACCCGTCTTCAAGGAACTTTTGTGACAGATGATGAAATCGAAGAAGTGATTGAACATGTTAGGCAGCAGGGGGAACCAGATTACTTCTTCCAACAAGAGGAATTATTAAAAAAAGCAGAAGTAGTTGAAGAGCAAGATGAGTTGTTTGAAGAGGTGTGTCGTTTTGTATTTGAACAGGGTACAGCATCTACTTCTTCAATCCAACGAAAATACCATATTGGCTATAATAGAGCAGCACGTCTAATTGATATGCTTGAAAAACAAGGATTTGTTTCTGAACAAAGAGGAAGTAAACCTCGAGAAGTTTATATCACAGAATCTGATTTAACATCAATGTTTGAGTGATGAGGGGGAAATCCCTCTCATTTTTTTTCAAGTGAGAAAATAGACTAAAAGAGTGCATTTGACTCTAAAAATATAGAATACCACATTTATTGTTTAATATAATTAGTGCTATAATTGGTTATGTTTTTAAAAATAAACTATTATGCACAAACTAAATTTAAAATTACATTCGCATATTCAAGTGGGGTCAATTGTATCCCGGGAGGTTTTTAACATGACAGTATATCATTTTACAGGAATCAAAGGTTCTGGAATGAGTTCCTTAGCTCAAATTTTGTTTGACTCAGGAGAAAAAGTGCAAGGATCTGATGTGGCAACATATTATTTTACAGAACAACCATTAAGAGATCGTAATATTACCATTTTAGAATTTAATCCAGATAATATAGAGCCGGGGATGACGGTCATTGCTGGGAATGCTTTTCCTGATGACCATCCAGAACTTGTGCGTGCAAATGAACTAGGAGTAGAAGTCATTCGATACCACAAATTTCTTGGTGATTATATTAAAAATTATACTTCCATTGCCATTACTGGTGCACATGGGAAAACATCTACAACTGGATTAATGAGCCATGTAATCGGTGGATATATGCCAACATCTTTCTTAATTGGGGATGGTACAGGTTCGGGGAAAGAAGAAGCTTCATTCTTTGTTATGGAAGCATGTGAATACAGACGTCATTTTCTAGCATATCATCCTGACTATGCTGTCATGACCAATATTGATTTTGACCATCCTGATTATTTCGCAAATATTGAAGATGTTTATTCTGCATTTCAACAGATGGCATTACAAGTGAAAAAGGCAATCATCGCTTGTGGTGATGACGAGAACCTACAAAAAATTCAGGCAAACGTACCTGTTGTTTATTATGGGTTTGGAACTCATAATGATTTCTCTGCTCGTAACATCGTTAAAACAACTGAAGGTACTACTTTTGAAGTGTACGTAAGAAATGAATTCTATGATAAATTCTTCATTCCAATGTATGGAGATCATACGGTATTAAATTCATTAGCAGTTATTTCTTTATGCCATTACGAAGGGATACCTGCTCAATTAATTCAAGAACGATTAAGTACTTACTCTGGTGTGAAAAGAAGGTTTACTGAAACAAAAATTGGGAACAATGTGCTTGTAGATGATTATGCTCATCATCCAACAGAAATTAAAGCAACAATACAATCAGCACGTCAAAAGTATCCTGATCAGGAGTTAGTTGCCATATTCCAGCCACATACGTTTACAAGAACACAAGCCTTTTTACAACAATTTGCAGATAGTTTGAAAAGTGCAGATGCTGTATATTTATGTGACATTTTTAGTTCAGCTCGAGAAAAGTCTGGCTCATCATTATCTATCCAAGATTTAGTTTCATTGGTTGAAGGTAGTGAGGTACTTAAGATTGAATCTATAGAAGTTCTAAAAAATCATAAAGATGCAGTTTTCCTATTTATGGGTGCAGGGGATGTTCATAAATTCCAGGATGCATTTGAAGAAAAGCTAAAGAACTAAGCATACATGTTGTAAAATAGTATAGGGTTTCTTTAAGATAAGCGGGAATCCTCTTGATTAGATAGTACGTCAGATGCGAAAGATTTTTCGCGCGAGTAAAAGGGACCACTCAGGTACAACAGTGAGTTGGTCCTTTTTGCAAATATTGAAGGAATAATAAAATATTTGTCGAAAAGAATATGTAACTAGTCATAGGAGGTCATCATCTTGGAAGTCATTTTATACATCGCGGCATTAATTGCGGCAATTGGTTTTTTAGTATTATGTTTTAGTGTAGGTATGACATTATTTTCACTAAAAAACACACTAAACAGTATGGCAGGAACAGTAGCTGGAATTGAAGGACAATTAGAAGGCATCACGCGTGAAACTACCTTTCTTTTAGAGAAAACAAATTCTTTAGCTGAGGATATTGTAGAAAAATCAGAGAAATTAAATACGGTTGTAAATGCGGCTAAAAATATCGGGGACTCCATTAACGGATTAAATAATTCAATCAATAAAATTACTTCTTCAATAACAACTGAAGTTAGCAAAAATGAGGAAAAAATTGCGCAAGTTGTGCAATGGAGCAATGTGGCAATGGAAATTGCAGAAAAGTGGAAGCAACGTAAAGTGGTAAATCAGGTTGAGGCTGTTGATGAGGCTGCAGAAGAAGCAATCAAAAACACTTCAAGATTGAAACGCCGTAAATAAAATACAAAAGGGGATGTGTAGCAAATGGCAGTAGAAAAACCGAATTATAACGAAGTGAAGGATTTAAATCCATCTCATTTACCTCAAGTTTATACAGGTAATATCGATCCAATTTACGAAGAGGAGACGGTGAATATGAAAGATTTTGTTATCGGTGCATTTGTAGGCGGAATTGTGGGTGCAGCTGTAGGACTATTATTAGCTCCTAAAGCAGGTAGAGATTTACGTACAGATGTTGCAACACAGGCCGTAAATATTCGTGAAAAAAGTCTAGTTCTTTCTTCTACAGCAAAAGAAAAAACTGCCCAGCTATCGAGTCAAATTAAAGAACAATCGACTCAATTAGTTGATAAGGTGAAAACAAAAACAACGAAAGTCCCAACTGTTTTTGATGATGGTACGGTTTCATATGAAGGGGAAGAACCATTAGAGGAAACAAGTTCGTCTGAATATACTGAAGGAATGGATATGGCAGAAATATCACGTCCTTCATCTATATAATATAAAGCGAAAAGGCTGTCCAATCAAGGACAGCCTTTTAATTAGTTTCGGTTAATTGAATTTCTAAAATGTCTCCACCAAAAATATCCTCATGTAGTGATGAAGGATCTCCATTTCGTAATACTGTAAATTGACCTTTAAAGTTTGAAGGAAGCTGCCAATTAGTATATCGGAAAATATCTTGATAACGCCATCTTCTATCTTCAACTTGATTGATTACAAGTTGATCCCCATTATGAACAACTGACTGAGCTTGTCCTTTGGTACCATTAATGAAAACTTCATTACACGTTTTTACAAGTTCAATTTCCTCACCTTGGAAAGTCACAATGATTTTATCCTCAAGTACTAGACTTAAACGGTTCAATACTGAATGAACATTCGGACATGGTACTTCTTCGATTAACAAATGATCCCCATTGCGTAAAGAATATTGTAATTTACCTGGTTTTTTATTAATCCAAATTTTAGATGTATGTTCTGGTAAAAACATTTGCTGATTATTAACGGTTATGTAGAAAGGTAAGGTCTTATTAAGTAAATCAATTCGATTAAGCTGTTTTAAGATTTCCTCAATGGTTTCACTAGTCTTGACCAATACTTGATCATCGTTATGAAGGTAAGTTTCTAAGGACACCATTTCCCCGTTTACTTTCACTTCTGGTTCGATTTCATAAAGAGTCTCCTGGATTGTTAATGATTTGGTGGAAGCACTATCAATAATATCTTTTAAAGTTGCTGTTGCATCTTGCCCATCTTTGCCTTCTGAAAGCGTAATGACATCGCCATGCTGAATGATAGATTTTGCAGATGCCAGTTGACCGTTTACATAGATTGTAGTAGCCTCACCGTGTCCGCCAGGAATATCGATTTTATGACCATTAACATGAATCGAAATACCCTTACCAGGTTTTCCATATAATTGTTTCGCTGTTATATTGGCTATTAGAAATGCATCTGCTACAGTCATTTCTTTCATTTCAAATAAGCGAATGACCTGATCATTTACTGTAACCGACATATATTGTATAGGTGCTTTTTTTGCGGCAATGGCAATGCCAATAGGTGTAACAAGTTCAGGTGTTACAGGGATCGATTCATTTTTCGTTAAGTTTTGGATGGCATCTATGCCTCTAACAGCAACACGGTTATCTGGTAATTGTAATATGGAGGCCAATTCTTTTGTTAAGTTGGGTGTTAGGCTACCACCACCAACCAACATAACAGCTTTCGGTGCCTGCTGATTATTTAAATTTAGGATCTCACGACCAATTGATTTCGCTAGATGTTTGATCGAAGGTGCTAAAGCATTGATTACTTCTTCCCGTGTGTAAACTTGTTCAAAACCTAATATATCTTGTATAGGAATCGACTCTTCGGTTTGTAATAAGCGTTTTGTCGATTCGGCTATAGGGAAATCTAGTAAATAGTGTTCACTTAATGCTTCTGTTATTTCATCGCCTGCAATTGGAACCATACCATATGCTATAATAGTCCCTTTGTCGGTAATCGCGATATCAGAAGTACCAGCACCAATATCAACTAGCGCGACATTCAATCTTCTCATAGAAGTGGGAATTAATACGTTTATGGCAGCAATCGGTTCAAGCGTCATCGCTTCCATTTCTAAATCGGCTCTTTTTAATGCAGCAAGTAGAGATTCGACAACTACACGAGGTAAGAAAGTTGCAATTACTTCAATTGTTACTTCTTCACCCTGTTGGTCTATTAAACTCCCTATTTCTTCACCATCTAGCTTATAAAATAAGACGGAGTACCCAACACAGTAATAGTGACTTGATTTTTGAACTTCATCATTTTGTAAAAGCTGTTGCTGTGCGAGTTGTACAGCTTGTAATTCTAATCTACTAATATCTTCTTCTGTTAAGATTGGCCGATTATTAATTTGAATCGTTAGACTAGCTTGTTCAGTAATCAATGATCGTCCTGCGGCAGCAACATTTACTTTTGTTAAGGGACCATGTTTAAACTCAAGTTCTTGCTTTATTTCTTTTATTAAATCAGCCACGTGTACAACATTATGTATTTGTCCATCAACCATCGCACGTTCTTTATGTTCTTTTATTAATATATCTGTAACATGAAAGTAGTTATCTTGTACTTCTAAAATTATTCCGACAACAGAGCGAGTACCAATATCTAATGCGAATAATGTCGAACCCAAAAAATCGCTTCCTTTCAATATAAAATGCACTTTAGCGAGTTGAATCGCTAAATTATTACGTGACATTCTGAATATTGTGGATTATAATATGATTAACTTAAAATGTATCATACATTTTAGCAATCTGAAAGAGTTGGCTAAAAGGAGATGGAAAAAGGAATGAGTAGACAAAACTTAGAAACACTTCGAATTCAAATTGATGAACTAAATCTAGAAATCTTACGTTTAATCAATGAACGTGCTGAAATTGTTAATGAAATCGGTAAAATTAAAGAAAAACAAGGTGTTAATCGATACGACCCTCTACGTGAGCGTCATATGTTAAACCTTTTAAAAGACAATAACAAAGGCCCGTTAAATCAAATGACGGTTGATTATATATTTAAGCAAATTTTTACAACTTCTCTAAAACAATTAGAAGAAAGCAAGAAAAAAGAGTTACTTGTATCACGTAAGAAAAAGTCTGAAGATACAGTTATTAATATTAACGGTGAACAAGTGGGGGCAGGTGCTCCAACCTTTGTATTCGGACCATGTTCGGTAGAATCATATGAACAAGTGGCAGCAGTTGCCGAATCAATTAAAGCAAAAGGTTTAAAAATGATCCGTGGTGGGGCATTCAAACCACGTACTTCTCCATATGATTTCCAAGGATTAGGTGTTGAAGGGCTTAAAATATTAAAACAAGTTTCTAAAGAATATGGTTTATCAGTAGTTACTGAAATTGTAACTCCTGCTCATATCGAAGAAGCGCTAGACTATATCGATGTAATTCAAATTGGTGCGCGTAATATGCAGAACTTTGAACTACTAAAAGCTGTAGGTGCAACAAACAAACCTGTATTATTAAAACGTGGTTTAGCTGCAACTATTGATGAGTTCATTCATGCGGCAGAATACATCATGTCTAAAGGTAATGAAAATATTATGCTTTGTGAGCGCGGAATCCGCACATATGAAAAAGCAACACGTAATACGTTAGATATTTCTGCAGTACCAATTTTAAAACAAGAAACTCATTTACCTGTATTTGTTGACGTAACACATTCAACGGGTCGTCGTGATTTACTGTTACCATGTGCTAAAGCTGCAATCGCAATTGGTGCTGATGGAGTAATGGCTGAAGTACATCCAGATCCTTCTGTCGCTCTATCAGATTCACAACAACAAATGGATATTCCTCAATTTGACCAATTCTATTCTGAAATTCAACAATTCATGAAACAGTACGAGTTAAAAGCTTAATAGCAAGGGCTGTCAATAAGTCTTAATGACATTATTGTACAGCTTTTTTTGATTGTGTTGATGTTTAAGATAATTAAACATTTTTCCTTTCATATTTGTGAATAACATAAGGCTTTCTAGACAAAAAAATATCTTAAATAAAAGTTCAATTTTTCGAACAATTCTATTTTGGGTGTTAAAATGGAAAAGAAAAGGATATTATCGTATGATGAGGTAAATAAGATTGATATAAGGAGGCTAAACCCTTTGACTGTAACCATATATGATGTTGCTCGTGAAGCGAATGTTTCAATGGCAACTGTTTCACGTGTAGTGAATGGAAATCAAAACGTTAAACCAGCAACAAGAAAAAAAGTTTTAGAAGTCATTGAAAGATTAGAGTATAGACCAAATGCAGTTGCACGTGGTTTAGCAAGTAAAAAAACAACGACTGTCGGTGTAATTATTCCAGACATCGCCAATATTATTTATGCTGAAGCAGCACGTGGAATCGAAGATATTGCCACAATGTACAGCTATAACATTATTTTAGCGAATTCTGACCAAAGTGAAGAAAAGGAATTATCCCTTATCGACACAATGTTAGGGAAACAGGTAGACGGTATCGTGATGATCAGTGATGCTGTTACACCTAAATTAGTTCAGGAAATGGAACATTCTCCAGTACCAATTGTCCTAGCTGGATCAGTTGATGAGACAAATAAATTTGCTTCAGTAAATATTGATTATTTTCAAGCAGCTTATGAGGCAGTCCAAATACTAATCAATAATGGTCATAAACGAATTGCCTTTATTTCTGGACCGATGCAATTTACAATTAACTCAAAATATAAACTGGAAGCATATAAAAAAGCTTTAGAAGATGCAAACATTGAAGTAGATGAACAATTAATTGTATTCGAAGATGGTTCATATGATGGTGGACTGGAATCATGGGAAGTATTTCATAAATTAGAAAACCCACCTACAGCATTTTTTGCTGGAAGTGATGAATTAGCGATTGGAATCATACATGGGGCACAGGATCACGGAAAAAACGTTCCTAATGATATTGAAGTGATCAGTTTCGAGAATTCAAAACTTGCTAGAATGGTGAGACCTCGCTTAACAAGTGTAGTATTGCCTCTATATGATATCGGTGCAGTTGCTATGCGTTTATTAACAAAGATTATGAATAAAGAAGAAATTGAAAATCAGTCAGTTTTATTACCACATCGCATTGAATACCGACATTCTGTAAAGACATCTGCTCAGGAATAACTTTTGAGGAAGAATGTAGATAGGTATTATATAAAGTAAATGCTAGTACACAAGTATAATTTTTATGAAATGCCAAATAACTTACTATAAGATTCTGATATTTTATAGATCGATTGAAGTGGATTGGCGACTACATATTAATAAGTGTTGCCATTCGACGATGCTTAATCAGATTCATCAATAGAATAAAGTTTTAGTAAGTTTCCACGGATGCATAACAATAAATAAACCACCATTTTCTCTTTGAGAAAATGGTGGTTTTGTTTATTGCACTTGCTTCCTCTATATTATCTTATTTTCTTTAATGAGAAGAAAAGTTTTGGAGTTGTTCGGAAGAAATTGTCCTTCAATATTTAATGTATCTTGCCTGGAATCATTCTAATGGGAAGATCATTTTTTTTTATGTTTCAAGCTCGACACACCACCCCGGAAAATATAATTTTAATTAAATTACAATATATGTTAAAAATGTTTTAATTAGCTTGATATGCGGAAGTGTTAGAATATTTAAAATATTAGGTTCGGCGCAATCCATATATTGCAAAATTGAATTATAAATTTAACTATTTTTCTATAATTCTGATACTCTAGGGGTGAATAATATCCAGATATGAAACAATTTAGCGATTATTATATATTTTTATTTTCAAAATTAACGAAATTTACAAATTATTTACAGTGAAATGAGGTTTAGTAATGGTAGAAAGGGGTAATTTTTATGGGGATGAAAATCAAAGAAAAATTAGCAACATTTGAAGAAGGTATATCATCATAAAAAAAGTTGCTATGAATCCTATTTTTAAAAGGGGGAATGGTATCTTTCAAGAGACATATAAAGATGAGAAGGCATTTTGGTTCCAAGCCCGTATAGCTGACGTAAATGACTTCAGGTGGAACGAGTTGGACCATTCCAAGTTGAAAGAAAATTATGAGTACATGCAAATGTGGTAGAAATATATGAAATCTTAAACCAGATTCTGGTTGCAATGAAATGATAAAAGTATTTATTGTTTTATGCGAAGATAGAGCCTGACGAAGAATTTAAAATGATCTTTTAATGATTTGTCGTGTACTTAAGGTGTGGGAGTTAAACCTTCATGATCAACTTTGGAAGATTAATAGAGATACTATCCACTTTGTATATAGTAATAATTCTCTATTGATTAATGCATTTTTATTCAGAGTATTATATTTTGAATGTGGGATACATATTAATGGAAATGGTATTCCCTAAGATTTGAAAGCATATTAAAAAAATATGAATAAATAAAAATACGTATTGACTATATATTTATGCACTATTATACTAGTGCTATCTTGTTATTAGGAGTGAAGGAATTGAAAGTAGGGATTATTGGAGCAACAGGATATGGCGGCTTAGAATTAATACGTTTTTTACACAATCACCCAGAAGTAGAGCACATTGAATTATTCACATCCTCTAGCGCAGGGGAAACATTTTCAACGAGATTTGGTCATTTAGTTTCTATCCATGACAAACCTTTAAGCGAAATTAACGTTGATACACTATCAACTTTTGACGTTGTGTTTACAAGTACTCCTTCTGGGGTAACAAGCGAATTATTACCACCTCTAGTAGGAGTGGGCCCTAAATTAATAGATTTATCAGGGGATTATCGCCTACAAGATCCAACTAGTTATGAAAAATGGTATAAAAAGAAACCAGCTCCTTTAGAAATCATTCAACAAAGTGTATACGGTCTTACTGAATGGAATGAGAAAAATATTAAAGAAGCATCTGTTATAGCTAATCCTGGATGTTACCCAACTGCTGTATTATTATCGATTCTTCCATTAATTAAAGACGAATTAATTGATCCTAATTACTTAGTTATCGATGCAAAAAGTGGAATTTCAGGTGCTGGAATTAAACCATCACAAACAACTCATTTCAGTGAAGCAAATGAAAATCTATCAATATATAAAATTAATGAACATCAACATATACCAGAAATTGAACAGGCAATAGAGATGTTTGCTGGTGCAAAGACTAATATTACCTTTAATACACATCTAGTTCCTATGACGAGAGGTATTTTATCAACTACTTATGCTCCAGTACATGCAGGTGTTACAAATAAGCAACTGACAGAGTGTTTAATTGAAACATATCGTGATCATCCGTTTGTGCGTGTTATTTCTGAGGCTTCTGCTGTCGGTACAAACCGAGTAAAGGGGTCGAATTTCTGTGATATTCATGTAAAGTTGGATGAACGAACAAATAGAGCAACAATCGTAGGTGTAATTGATAATTTAGTAAAAGGCGCAGCAGGTCAAGCAATTCAAAATATGAATGTGCAAATGAATTTACCTCAAACAAGCGGCTTACATGTAGTACCTCTATTCATTTAAGGTGAAAAAAGGAGAAAAGAAAAGAAAATGTCAAATTTAGTAATTGAGTTAAAGAAATTATCTAGTAAAAATATTGTTTCACCAAAAGGTTTTACTGCAGATGGAATTCATTGCGGTATCAAACATAAGAAAAAAGATTTAGCAATGTTAGTAAGTGAAGTACCAGCTAGTGTTGCAGGTGTCTTTACAACAAATGCTGTACATGCAGCACCTATAAAAGTTTCAAAAGAAGTTGTTTACAATAGTGGGAAAATGCAAGCAATCATTGTTAATTCAGGAAATGCAAATGCATGTACTGGAAAACAAGGAATTGCGGATGCGTATGAAATGCAACAGCTTGCAGCAGAAAAGCTTGGCATTGAACCATATTTGGTAGGTGTCGCATCTACTGGAGTAATCGGTGAAATCATGAATATGGCTCCAGTTCGTACTGGTGTTGAAAAGATTCAACTAGGGGATACTCTAGAAAATGGAATTAACTTTGCTCAAGCAATCTTAACAACTGATACAGTAATGAAAGATACAACGTATAGTACAATCATTGATGGAAAAGAAGTCATTATTTCTGGAACAGCAAAAGGGTCAGGAATGATTGAGCCAAATATGGCGACTATGCTTGGTTTTATTACAACAGATGCAAATATTGAATCAGATGAATTGCAAAAAGCATTATCTGAAATTACAGATATCACATTTAACTCAATTACTGTTGATGGTGATACATCAACAAATGATACAGTATTAGTTTTAGCTAATGGATTAGCTGGAAATGAACCATTGTCACCACTTCATCCTGATTGGGCGAACTTCTACAATGCTTTAAAAGCAGTGGCAGAAGATTTAGCGAAAGCCATTGCAAGAGATGGTGAAGGGGCAACGAAACTAATTGAGGTTGAAGTTGATGGCGCTATTTCTGATGAGGAAGCTCGTAAAATTGCGAAAACAGTTGTAGGATCTCCATTAGTTAAAACTGCCGTATTCGGATGTGACGCCAATTGGGGACGTATTATTGCTGCTGTAGGTTATAGTGGTGCAACAGTAGATCCTGAAAAAATTACAATAAAAATTGGTAACGCAATGATGGTTGAAAATGGGGAGCCTGTTCCATTTTCAGAGGAAGAACTTATTACAATTTTAAAAGGTAATGAAGTGAAAATTTCTGTTACTTTAGGTCAAGGTGAAGGACATGGATTCGCATGGGGGTGTGATTTAACTTATGACTACGTACAAATCAACGCATCATACAGATCGTAAAAAAATTGTTATTAAGCTTGGGGGAAGTACATTAGAAGGGTTGAATCAATCTTTCTTTTCCAACTTTAAATTATTACAGGAACAGGGCTATGATGTAATTATTACACATGGTGGTGGCCCAGCAATTAATAGAGAGCTTGAAAAGCAAAATGTTAAAACTCATGCAATAAACGGAATTCGTGTTACAAACGAAGATGCGATCGATATCGTTCAAAATACGTTAATCGGTACTGTAAATACAAGACTAGTCTTCGAACTGAATAAAGCTGGAATTGCAGCTATTGGACTTAATGGATTTGATGCGGGGTTAATTCAGTGCGAGTTCTTAGATCAGGAGACTTATGGTTTTGTTGGTGAAATTAAAAAAATAAATACAGAAATCATTGAACAATTAGCTGCAAATAATGTAGTGCCTGTAATCGCATGTGTTGGAACGTCACTTGATGGTCAAGGGTTAAATATCAATGGGGATACTGTGGCAAGTGAAGTGGCATTAGCTGTAGGTGCTGAAAGTCTATTACTTGTAACGGATGTTTCAGGAATTCGAATTTTAGATGAATATCAAAAAGAGGCTACTGAAACTTTAATTAATCAATGGATTGAAGAAGGCCATATTTATGGTGGAATGATTCCAAAAGTACAAGGCGCACTTCAAGTATTAGAAGCAGGGGTTCCTTCTGTTCAAATAGTAGATGATAGTTTAACAGGAACGAAGATTTTATCTGAAATTAACGAACCTAATTATTCTCTTTAAATTTAAAATTGTTTAATTGACAAAAAGCAAGTGAACATATTTTTGACCAAAATCAACTCAGAAAAGACCGAATCTTCCAACAGTTAGAAATAGACATAAAGGAGCTAGTGCAATGAGTGCATTATTTAATAATTATTCAAGAAGACCAATTAGTATCGTAGAAGGAAAAGGTACAGTTGTTAAAGACCAAAATGGTAAAAGTTATTTAGATTTTACAAGTGGAATTGCAGTTTGTTGTTTAGGACATGCTCATCCCGCTCTTGTAGAAGCAATCCAAAAACAAAGTGAAAAAATTTGGCATACTAGCAATCTTTATGAGAGCCCTGGGCAAGTAAAACTAGCAGAATCACTTGTGAAAGATAATCATTTATCACATGCATTTTTCTGTAACAGTGGTGCAGAAGCTAACGAAGCAGCAATTAAATTAGCGCGAAAACATACTGGAAAACATCATATTATTACTTTTGAACAATCGTTCCATGGTAGAACTTTTGGTGCAATGACAGCTACAGGACAAGAAAAAATCCATAAAGGATTTGGTCCTTTAGTAAGCCAATTCACTTATTTACCATATAACGATGTTCAGGCACTTAAAGAAGCTGTTAATGATTCAGTTGCTGCAATTATGCTTGAAGTAATTCAAGGTGAAGGTGGAGTAAACGTAATCACAGATGAATTTGCACAAGCAATTCAGGAAATCTGTGACAATAGCGATATTTTATTAATTGTAGACGAAGTACAAACTGGAATTGGGCGTACAGGGACTCGCTTCGCATTTGAACAAACTGCACTAAAACCAGATATCGTTTCAATGGCAAAAGGAATTGCTGGAGGCTTCCCATTTGGTGGGATTTTAGGAACTTCAGAATTGTATGATACATTTGGTCCTGGAACACACGGTACTACATATGGTGGTAATCCATTAGGTGTTGCAGTAGCTCAAACTGTTGTGGACAATGTCTTTAATGATGAGTTCTTAAATGATGTGCAAAAGAAATCTGAGTATTTGGTTAAAAAATTAAAAGAAGTACTTCCTGAAAATCAATTTAATATTCGCGGAAAAGGGTTAATGATTGGAATCGAATGCGGTGGTCAAGATGTGGCACAATACATTGTTGATGCTGAAAATGAAGGATTACTTGTTGTAGCTGCTGGTCCAAAGGTAATTCGTTTAGTTCCACCATTAACAGTTACAAATGAGGAAATTGATCAAGCGGTCGAGATTATTGAAAAAATTCTACTAAAGGTTTCAACAACAGTATAATAGTAGATTAGTGAATTAATAAAAGTAAAAGGTCACAAAAGCTCTAGGCTTTTGTGGCCTTTAGTTTTGTTTAGAATAAAGAAAACATTAATAACCTACACATGTTACCTTAGCATTTTCCCACTGGCATTGTGTGAGGCCTCTCATTTAATGTGTCCTACTAATAATTCAAAAAATTACGCGGCCTACATTAGTAGGCCGCGCTTTCAAAAGAATGGTTTGCACTTCTTAATTTGTTGGAGTGTTTATCATTACCGAGAATAAATGAAGTATGAGAACATTTAAATTTTTTACGATGTCGGTCATACAAGCTTTTCCTTGATAAGTGATGGTTTTTAATTTTTTTTCTTAAATGAATTTAAGATGGTTGTTCTGGATTAGTAGGTCCGTTTCCAGATTCACCGTTATTCGGTTCTTCAGTGTTTCCGCCATTGCCGTTCCCATTATTATTCCCCGGGTGATTTCCGTTTCCATTACCATTTCCATTTCCTTGGTCAGGTTTTGGCTTCTCGCCATTTCCGCCCGAATTTGGATTGGCTTCATCTGGTTTTTGCACAGGCTTCTCCGGGTTAGGTGTTTGTGGTGCACTGTTAGTAGTTGTAGTGACAGTATTTGAATGTGAAGATTCTCTACCAGTAATATCTACAGCTACAACTACGTAACTTCCATTTGAAACAGTAATGCTTCGTCCATCACTACTTCTAATAGATGAAACAAAGGAACGTCCACCACCTGAAATATTATATACTCGATATCCAACAACATCATTAGAGGTAGATTTTGACCATGAAATAGTATTACCGCTTAAAGTTGCTGATACTGCTGCTGGTGGACTACCATCAGGATTAAATGTTGCTCCTGAGACAACTCGATTACTTAATGATGAATTTCTTGGTAGCAGTTTTGAAGGATCTCCCCCTAATCTGCCCAACATACGGTCGACAAACTCTTGATTCAAGCCAACCCCACCCCCTGAGTACGTAAACTCTCTAGGTGTTGAATCTAATGCTTTGTATGTTCGACCATCAATGTTTACAGTTGCAGAAGAAGCTGAAACAAAACTATCATCTGCTTGAGTTGGTAAGAAAATATTTCGATTAAATAAATCGGATCGAACTAACCCAGCATTACTACAAGCATTGGATGGAGCTAGTCCAGATAAACCACAAAACGATGCGGTTACGACATTTTCAGGTTTTTGGAACGGATCTTTTGCCCCTACTAAATCTGGGTTAACATCATATGCTGTATTCATTAAGGTTGCCCAAAGTACATTTATTCGTGTACTTGGTTGTAAATACTGATTATTAAATTGGTAAAGGGAGCGTTGTTCATCGTAACCTAACCAAACCCCTAATGAAACATTAGGGTTGTAGCCTACAAACCAAACATCTTTATAATCTTGAGTTGTACCTGTTTTCGCAGCAAGGTCTGAAGAGAACTTTAATGTATTTTTTGCTCTTGTACCTGTTCCATATTTTAATACGTCTCGCATCATATCCGTAATAATATAAGACGTTTCGGGAGTAAATACTTCAACAGGTTCTACTTTATGCTCATAAATAATGTGTCCATCTAAATCTTCAATTTTTTCAATCATATAAGCATCAATAAACTGCCCATTATTAGCAAATGTTGCAAAGGCATTTGTATTTTCTTCAACAGTTGAGCCAACTTCAAGGGCACCAATTGCAGTTGCTAAGTTTGTATAATCGCCCTCAGTTAATCTAGAGAAATCCATTTTTTCTAACAAATCAGCTGGACGTCGATCAAGAATTCTGTCGTAAAGTCGTATTGCTGTTAAGTTTTGTGAATGTGCAAGTGCTTCGCGGGCTGGCATAATACCACGTTCATCATTTACTAAATAGTTAGATGGAGAATATCCGTCTGATTTACGAACAAATTTAACATCGACGACTGGGCTTCCTGCACCAATTAGTCCATATTCAATTGCGGGTGCATAAACTAATAAAGGCTTCATTGTCGAACCATTTTGGCGATAGGCCTGTGTCGCATGATTTAACTCAGTTATTTCAAAGTCACGACCACCTACAAAGCTTAAGATTTTCCCAGTTTTATTCTCAATTAGTATACTACCTACTTGAACAGGCATTTGAACATCAATATTTTCACCTGTTTCAGGGTCGGTTTCAGTCTTCATAAATGTATGTCCATAAAATTTGAAGTTTTTCGCTTGTTCTTGCATTGAATCATACATTTCTTTATCTATTGTTGAATAAATGCGATATCCATTAGAACGAACATCACGATCAGCTAAAATCATATATTTTTCTAATAGATTTTCTTCTTCTTTTAGTCGTTTAGGGTCGATTCCATCTTTTTCAGCTAAAATATCTGCGATGATTCTAGTTGCTCTAGCCTCAAGTTCATATGTAATCCATGGATAATTATCAACTGCTTGAGCTTCCGGTTCGCGGAAATCCTTTGTTATATCATAAGCTACGGCTTCCTGATATTGTTCATCCGTAATATAACCGACTTCTTTCATCCTGAATAGAACGACCTTCATTCGGTCAATCCCAGGTTGTAAGCCATTTACATCTTTTAATTGCCCTTTTTGAGTAAAAGGTGTATATGCAAAAGGTGCTTGTGGGATTCCAGCAATATATGCTGCTTGTGGTAAAGTTAGTTCGGAAGCTTTTACTCCAAATATCCCTTCTGCAGCTGTTTCGACGCCTGCAATATTGCGCCCAGATGCATTACGGCCATATGGAATAATATTTAAATAAGCTTCTAAGATTTCTTCTTTTGTCATGAATTTTTCTAATCGAAAGGCGAGTAGGATTTCTCTAGCTTTTCGCTCATAAGAAACTTCATTAGTTAAGATTTGGTTTTTAATGAGTTGTTGTGTTAATGTAGATCCGCCTGTTTGTGTAGATGAATTGGTGATGTCTTGGAAAAGTCCACGAAAAACTGCTTTTGGAACTATTCCATTATGCTCTCTAAAATATTCATCCTCCGTAGCAATTACGGCATTAATTACTAATGGTGATATATTTTCAAGTGATGTTTCACGGCGTTCTAAATCAGTTCGTAGCTTACCTATGTAAATATTATTTGCAAAATATATTTCACTGGTTTCTTCGTAGCTATAAATTTGTTCTTTCATCTCTTTCTTTGAATGAAGAGGCTCATCCTTTACGAGAGATGCGAAATAGCCCATTCCGATTGAAAAGAAAAATACAAGACCAGTTAAGAGTAGAATCATAAAGACTAGTCCTAAATTCCATAGTACACTTCCCGTAATTCGAATTTTACTCATTCGATTAGAAGAGGTAATTATTTCTATTTTTTCGTTTAATATTTCGATTCGCCTTTTCAACTGTTCTAACCAATTTTTCACTTAATCCACCCCCTAAAATCTCGTTTATTATAGCATATTTCTAAGTTGTGCGAACATAGTTATTGACAATGTGATAAATAATAGTAGAATATTCATTATAGTTTTTTAAGTGTTGAAAAGATTGAAGTAGTGTTTACACTCCCTGTCTTAGAGAGCTAGCGGTTTGGTGAAAGCTAGTCATAGTGATAAGCATGAATTACGTTCTTGGAGCTTGACGTGTTCGTCGCGATAAGACGACTTATGAGAGGAAGAAGGTATTCACTTTCTTCAAGCCGGGTGGTACCGCGTTACTTTAATTATAACGTCCCTGCATGCATTTATTGCATGCAGGGTTTTTTTATTAGGAAAAGGCGGCGCCGTCTTGCTCTTTGCGAGAATGTTATGTCTATATAACAAACATGACCACTCACTTCTTTTATTACCTAGGGAAGCTTGCTTAGTTTAAAAAACTAGTTAGGTGTGTACTAAATTTGTTTTGCAAATTTTGAATATTCACAATACTCATTTTTACCAAAAAGATAGGAGGATTACACAAATGACAAATCAATTAATCGAAGATTTACAATGGCGAGGCTTGTTATATCAACAAACTGATGCTGAAGGAATGGAGAAATTGTTAAATGAAGAAAAAGTATCGTTATATGTAGGAGTAGACCCAACTGCAGATTCTATGCATATTGGTCATATTGTTCCTCTTTTAACACTTCGCCGATTCCAACAAGCTGGTCACCGCCCTGTACTTTTAGTAGGTGGAGCAACTGGAATGATTGGGGACCCATCAGGTCGTTCCTCTGAGCGTAACTTATTAACAGCCGACCAAATTTCACAAAATGTTGCGGGCTTAAAAGCACAAATGGAACGCATCTTTGACTTTAATGTGGGGGAAAACGGTGCAATCTTAGTAAACAACTATGACTGGGTTGGCGAAATGAGTGTCATCGATTTTCTACGTGACTATGGGAAATTAGTAAACGTTAACTACTTACTAGCAAAAGATACAATTGCATCTCGACTTGAAACAGGAATTTCATTCACGGAATTCACGTATACCATTTTACAAGGTTTAGACTTTAATCATTTATATGATCATCACAATGTCCGCATCCAAGTTGGTGGTTCCGATCAATGGGGGAATATTACTACTGGTCTTGAGATTATTCGAAAAACTCATAAGGAAGAGACAAATGCATTTGGTTTTACAATTCCATTAGTGACGAAAGCAGATGGAACAAAATTCGGGAAAACAGCGGGCGGTGCTGTATGGTTAGATGCAGAAAAAACATCACCATACGAGTTTTACCAATTTTGGGTAAATACAGCAGATGCTGATGTTATAAAATATTTAAAAATCTTTACTTTCTTAAATCGTGAAGAGATTGAAGCATTAGAAGTAACGGTTCAAGAAGAGCCACATTTACGTAAAGCGCAAAAAACATTAGCTTCTGAAATGACGAAACTTATTCATGGTGAAGAAGGATTAGCTCAAGCGGAACGTATTACAGCTGCATTATTCTCAGGAGATTTAAAAACTTTATCTGTTGAAGAAATGAAAGTTGCGTTTGCTGGAATTCCATCAGTTGAAGTTCCAAAAGAAGATAAAAATATTGTGGATTTAATTGTAGAAGCAGGAATTTCTTCATCAAAACGTCAAGCACGTGAAGATGTTACAAATGGTGCAATCTCTATAAATGGTGAAAAAATTACAGATCTTGACTACGTAGTAAATGGTGAAAATCGATTAGAAGATGAATTTGCAATCGTTCGACGTGGAAAGAAAAAATACCATATGGTTAAATTTAATTAATTTAAATAGACCCTTGAAACCGAAAATAGGTTTGAAGGGTCTATTTTTTATTCATCGTTCTCTTTATATGGTACAAGCGTAGGTTTTTTATTTGAATCACTTTTAAACTTTTGGATGAAAGATATGGTTTGTTGATAAACCTTTTCAATTTTCTCTTCTAACGAATTAGTACGTTCAAATAAAATAAATCGAACATGGTCTATTTGATGGATCATCTTTTCCATAAATCCTTCCTGATGATCCACACGTTTTAATACTTCTTGTTGGGTTTCCTCAATTACTGTCATTTGTTCGGCCATGTGATGATGTAAATCATGTTGTTGATCCATTTTTTGTAACACTTCTTCATTAACTGTACCTAATTGTTCTAACCTTAGAACCACTTCATTTTTCATACCGTCAAACTGATCTAACCGTTTAATAATCTCTTCCTTTGAAAGTTCAAATTGCTGTAACTGTTTGACTAAATTTTCATGAGAGGTATCGACACTTTGTATTTTATTTAAAAGTATTTGCTTGTCTTGCTTTTCAGTTTTTATCAATCCGTGTAATTCAGAATTTTGATTTTCTAACTTTTCTAGCCAATCGATTACATCATGTTCTAGTTTTTCATGTCGAGAAGTAAGGAATTTTAGTTCAATTAATCGATCTTCTATTTCTTTCCATCTTCTTACTTGTTGTTGTGTTATTTTGTTCTGAGAGTTATTTAATATGTCGATTGCACGATGAATGTTTTTATTAGAGACTATTTGCTCCTCCATAAAATCCGCCATTGCATCCCTACGATATTCAATTTGATTGGGCTCAATAGGTGCAGTAGTTTGCCTAAACAGTCCCGGGTGTTCATTTTCATTGATGAATAAACCCATGTATGTTCACACCCCCCTTACTACTTTATATAGTATGCGATATAAAGAAAGGGTGTACTTTCCATAGACGAAGCCTTTTCATCCATAATTAAAAGGCGAGACATTTCTTCTGATGATGTCTCGCCGAAACTCTCTTATTAGTTAGATATACGGTTTAAGCTAAATTCTAAATCTTTTTGAAGATGTTCAATCATTAATTGTTCTGCTAATTCTCCATTATGTGATTCAATCGCGTTACAAATTAATTCATGTTCGTCTATTAGGAATGGTCTTTTTTGTTGCACAACAGTTTTTCTAGCAAGATAAATAATCGATTGCATTCTTTCAATGATATCAGTAATTAAAGGATTATTCGTCTCTTCCACTATAATCTGATGAAACTGATAATTTGCAATCATTATTTCTTCAGTTGTTCCATTGTGTCCAATATCTACACATTCTCTTAAACGAAGTAAAGCATTCTCTGTAATAAAATTAGCACAATATTTGGCTGCGTAACCCTCAAGCAATATGCGCACCTGAAAGATATTTCGCATATCGATGGAGCTCGGGATAAATATACGTTTATTTTTTATAAGTCCTTCTTGTTCAAGTTTTGCTATAGCTGAACGAATTGGTGTACGACTTATACCGAGTTTTTCGGCAAGGCTTGTTTCAGTCAGTTTTGTTTCTGGGTCAATTTTACCGCTCAAAATTTGATCTCGTATATATTCGTAGGCATATGTGTACGAATGTACATCTTTTTTCTTCACTTCAATCGCTCCTAGTAGTCTTCTACCATTTAGTATATAAGTCTGGAGAAAAAATTTAAAGGTAAAAGTAAATAATGTACACAATTTATAAACTAAGTATACAATTCGTTATTTTTTGTGTACAAAAATTAAAAAATTGTGTACAATTTATTTCGTGATGTAAGCGCTTTTTTAAAAATGAAATAAAATTTAGACCATTTAGTTAATACTAATTGGTGAATTTAAATAATGGTTTCAAAAGGAGAGAATGGAATTGGCTAAAAAAGTAGGATTTGTTGGATTAGGAATTATGGGGAAACCAATGGCTATAAATTTAATCAAAGCTGGATTTAATGTAATGGTATTTGATATAAATCAAAATGCGGTAAACTCCGTAGTTGAAGCTGGTGCAACAGCTGGTTCTGTTATGGAAATGGGTGAAACATGTGATGTAATCATTACAATGTTACCGGCTTCTCCTCACGTTAAATCAACAATACTTGGTGAGAATGGTGTATTAAAAACAGCTAAAGAAGGATTAGTAATTATAGATATGAGTTCAATTTCTCCTGTTGATTCAGTTGAAATAGCTAACGAGACTGCAAAAAAAGGTGTACATATGATCGATGCCCCTGTAAGTGGTGGAGAGCCGAAAGCGATCGATGGGACATTATCTATTATGGCTGGCGGTAAAGAAGACGTGTTTGAATCAGTAAAAGATGTTTTACAAGCAGTCGGTAAAGATATTGTATTAGTTGGAGATAACGGTAGTGGTGTAACAGCTAAGTTAGCGAATCAGATTATTGTAAATTTAAATATTGCGGCAATGTCCGAAGCACTTGTTTTAGCAGCTAAGGCTGGTATAGATATTGATAAAATGTACCAAGCAATTCGTGGTGGTTTAGCGGGTAGTGCGGTGTTAGACGCGAAGGTACCTTTAATTTTAGAACGTAACTTTAAACCTGGTGGCACAATGGCTATTAATATGAAGGATATTACAAATGTTATGGATACTGCACATAACCTAGATGTGCCTCTTCCACTTTCGAGTCATTTACTTGAAATCTTCCATGCTTTAAAGGCAGATGGCAAAATAATGGATGACCATGGTGGCATTGTTCAATATTATGAAAAATTAGCAAATGTTGAAGTAAAGAGAGTGCAAAACTAACATGAAAAATTTAAACGTACAAGAAACATTTTCATCACTACCAACGCTTCCGCAAGCTGATTTGGTGAATGAAATGTTAGCAAAAGAATTAAAAGAGTTAAACAAAAAAATCGTTGTGTTAGATGATGATCCAACTGGTGTACAGACTGTTCATAACATTTCTGTTTTTACTGACTGGACAGCTGAAAGTATCGAAGCAGGTTTTGCAGAAGAGAATTCTATGTTCTTTATCCTCACAAATTCTCGTGGTTTTACAGCTCATGAAACTGAAAAGGCGCACAATGAAATCGCAAAAATTGTGCAAGAAACTGCAAAAAAGTTCAATAGAGAATTTATCATAATTAGTCGTGGAGATTCCACTTTGCGTGGACATTATCCATTAGAAACAGAAGTATTAAAGGATACTGTTGAAGAGCTTTCAACTACTAAATTTGATGGCGAAGTCATTATTCCTTTCTTCCAAGAAGGCGGTCGATTTACAATCAACAATATTCATTACGTTCAGTATGATGAAGAACTAGTGCCTGCCGGAGAAACAGAATTTGCTAAGGACCGTACATTTGGCTATTCTGCATCGAATTTGGCTGAGTGGGCTGAAGAAAAATCTAATGGTCGTTATAAAGCAAATGATGCGACATTTATTTCGATAGAAGATATTCGGTCATTAAACATTGATGCCATTGTTGATCAATTAATGGCGGTTAAAAACTTTAATAAGATTGTAGTAAATACAGTTGATTATCTGGACGTGAAAGTATTTGTCATCGCATTAGTTCGTGCAATGCTCAAGGGAAAAGTGTTTATGTTCAGAAGCGCTGCTGCTTTAACTAAAGTAATTGGTGGGGTAAGTGATCGTCCACTTCTATCACGTGAAGAGTTAGTGAAGGATAACTCTACAAATGGTGGACTAATTATGATTGGTTCACATGTAAAGAAAACAACTGAGCAATTTGAAGAATTAAAAAAATGTGACTTCATACATTTCATCGAATTCAATGTACATTTAGTGTTAAATGATTCTGCTTTTAAAGCGGAAGAAGATCGAATTGTAAATTTAGTCAATGAACTTATTTCAAAAGGACAAACGGTTTCAGTTTATACAAAACGTGAGCGTTTAGATTTAGGAGAAAATAAAAAAGAAGAAGAATTAAAGCTTTCTGTTAAAATCTCTAATGCAGTTACAAATATTGTGAAACGACTACAAGTTCGCCCTAGTTATATCATTGCAAAAGGTGGTATCACATCAAGTGACATTGGAACAAATGGTCTTGGTGTAAAACATGCCATTGTAGCTGGACAAGTAAAACCTGGTATTCCCGTTTGGTACACAGGGGACGATTCAAAATTCCCAGGATTACCATATGTGATCTTCCCTGGTAATGTCGGTACGAAAAACACATTGAAAGAAGTTGCAGAACTTCTACAAGATAACTAGGGAGGTGTGACAAAGATGCTAGTGAATACGAAAGATATGCTTTTAAAAGCAAAGCATGAAAAATATGCAGTTGCTGCTTTTAATGTATATAACTTAGAAACTGTTCAAGCGGCAATTCGTGTATCTGAACAGTTACAACATCCTGTCATTATCGCTTTAGGTGAACGATATTTTGGGACTGTTGATGTAGAAGGTTTTGCTAGTTTAGTAAAAACTTTAGCAGCGAAGTCTTCAGTACCGGTAGCGCTTCATTTAGATCATGCATATGAAAAAGAATCTATCATTCGAGCAATTCGTGCGGGCTTTACTTCTGTTATGTATGATGGTTCAAAATTCGATTTAGAGGAAAATACACGTCTTACGAAAGAAATTACGGAAATTGCTCATATGGCAGGCGTAAGTGTAGAGGCTGAAATTGGATCTGTTGCTCTAGGTGCTTTCTCAGATGAAGAGGAAGGTGCAGGGACATTAACTAATCCAAAAGAGGCAAGGAAGTTTGTTGAGGAAACAGGTGTTGATTTTTTAGCTGCGGCGATTGGGACTGTTCATGGAATGTATAAAGGAGAACCCAATATCCGATTAGATTTACTAGATGAGATTCGTGAAATGGTGGATGTACCACTTGTATTACATGGTGCTTCAGGAACCCCAGAAGAAATTATTAAAGAATCTGTTGCTAGAGGAATATGCAAAATCAATGTGAATACAGAAGTTTCACTTGCAGCAACACGACATCTAGATGAAATGTTCAAAAATGAAGAACGAAAAAATGCACATTTATCAACAATTATGGCAGATATGCAACAATCGATGGAACCAGTGATGGAAAAATTTACAAAGTTACTAATGAATAAATAAAATAATAGAAGAATGCGCTACAATTGTAACGCATTCTTCTTACAAAGAAAGAGGAATAATATGCCGATAGTTTCTATTATTATAGGAGTTTTACTTCTATTAGTTCTTATGATGGGATTAAAGTTAAACGCTTTCATTTCCCTAATCATTGCAGCATTAGTCGTAGCCGTATTAGAAGGAATGACACCAATTGAAGCGATGACTTCCGTTCAAACGGGTTTAGGTAATTCACTTGGAAGCTTAACAATGATTATCATATTCGGGGCAGTTTTAGGTAAATTAATGACTGACTCCGGTGGTGCTCAACGTATCGCTTCAACGATGTTAACTGCTTTTGGGATAAAACGTGTTCAATTAGCATCAGTGATCACGGCCAGTGTAGTAGGAATAGCCTTGTTCTTCGAAACAGGAGTTGTTGTACTTATTCCATTAATATTTACAATTGCAACAGCAGCAGGTGTACCACTTCTTTACATTGGACTACCAGTAATTGCGGCATTAATTACAATGCATGGATTTGTTCCTCCGCATCCTGGACCTACAGCAATTGCGGAAATCTTCGGTGCAAATATTGGTCAAACGATTATTTGGGGAGTCGTTATTGCCATCCCTGCTATTATTATTGCAGGTCCATTGTTTACTAAGTTATTCAAAAAAGAAGATTTAGAGGTTGAAATACCAAAAGGATTATTTACTCCTAAAACATTTGAAGATCATGAAATGCCAGGATTTGTGACTAGTATTATAACTGCACTTTTACCGGTAATTTTAATTGGTATTAAGACAGTAGTTGAAATAGTAGCACCAGATTCTGCGGTTCGACCATTTACTGATTTTATTGGTACTGCAAGCACGGCATTATTAATCTCAGTAATAGTGGCAATGTTTACATTCGGTCTTAACCGAGGTAAGAACATGAAAGAAATTATGAATATATTTGCTGATGCAACAGCAGGAATCGCATTAATTCTATTAATAATCGCAGGCGGTGGTGCTTTCAAGCAAGTATTACTTGATAGTGGAATCGATCAATACATCGCGGGAATAATGGAAAATACGACACTTTCACCAATTCTATTGGTTTGGGTAATTGGTGCAGTTTTACGTGTAGCATTAGGGTCTGCAACAGTCGCTGGGATGACTGCAGCAGGGATTGCGGCACCTATTATTGCTGTTACAGGCGCTAGCCCAGTATTAATGACATTAGCTGCTGGTGCAGGTAGTGTTGGTTTCTCCCATGTAAACGATGCCGGGTTCTGGATTGTTAAAGAATACTTCAACATGTCTATGGGTAAAACTTTTAAAACTTGGACGGTCTTAACATCAATTATTTCTATTGTTGGTTTAATTGGCGTATTAATATTAGATATGTTCTTATAAAAGTATCTGAAGACACAGTGAAGAAGAGTTAATCTTAAACTCTATTCATTGTGTCTTTTTTTATAGAAGATAATTAAAAAATATTATTAAATAATTATGTCTACTGCCCCAATATTTATTTCATACTATTGGGGAGGTGGAAAAAATGACGATAGTACGATTAGGTTATGTTGCGATGAGTGTAGAGCTTAAAAATTCTTCTCCGTCCCAAACAATGACTTTCACTCAATTCCAAAAAATAAGGGACCGTGAGGCAGCAATTCACAAGTTAGAACGGATTGCCCTAGCAAATTTAGAAAATACACACAGGCTATTAAAACATAATGTGTTCCATGAGATCCATTTTTATCGCTTAACCTCTCGATTAATTCCGTTAGCTAATCACGAAGAACTTGCTGATTGGAATTATATGAAACCATTAAAAGAGAAGCTCCGTGAAATAGGGGAATATGTTGAAAAAAATAGAATGAGAATTGACTTTCATCCTGACCATTTTGTTGTTCTGAATTCTTCCAAAATGGATGTATTAAAAAATTCATTAAAAACTCTAAAAATGCATTATCTTATTTTAAAGGGTATGGCCATTAATCCAACCCATCGTTGTGTGCTTCATGTTGGTGGTAATTATAATGAAACGGTAAAATCACTGGAGCGTTTTGTTGATAATTGGATGTCAGTTCCAAAATCCATACAACAAATGATTATTCTTGAAAACGATGATACTTCATTTACACTGGATGATACACTTTATTTAAGTGAAAAATTAGGAATTCCGCTTGTATTTGATTATCATCATCATCTAGCTCACCATCAAAACATTAATTGGGAAGAAAATTGGGAACGCGTTATTACAACATGGAAGGATTCACCCCTTCCAATCAAAATGCATATTTCGAGTCCGAAAAGTGATGCAGAATTCCGTCATCATTCAGATTATGTTGATGTAAACATGTTCTTCGAATTTTTAAATGAGATTAAAGGATCTGTTCCAGAAATTCACTGTATGATTGAGGCTAAAAAGAAGGATGAAGCTCTATTTGCTTTGATTGAAGATATTAAAAAAAGAGAAGACGTTGAAATGATTGATGGGTCCTCATTTTATCTGAAGTAGTGAGAATAATTCTTTTACCTGTCCAAAATAAATTAATTGCACATTTCTATTTGTACTTACTTATATTAAAAAAAGACCCAGAACCTTGATTTAACAAGGATTCTGGATCTTTTAAAGAATAACGATTAACGAGAGTAGAACTCTACGATTAATGATTCTTGGATATCAGATGATAATTCAGAACGTTCTGGAAGACGTACAAATGTACCTTCTTTTTTGTCTGCATCAAATGAGATATAATCTGGTACGAAGTTGTTAGCTTCGATTGCTTCTGTAATTACAGCAAGGTTTTGAGATTTTTCACGAAGAGAAATCACTTGACCTGGTTTAACACTGTAAGAAGGGATATCAACGCGTTTACCATCAACTAAAATGTGACCGTGGTTAACTAATTGACGAGCTCCACGACGAGTGCGAGCGAAACCTAAACGGTATACTAGGTTGTCAAGGCGAGTTTCAAGAAGGATCATGAAGTTTTCACCAACAACACCTTTAATTTTAGAAGCTTTAATGAATACGTTTTTGAATTGACGTTCAGTCATACCGTACATATGACGAAGTTTTTGTTTTTCTTGTAATTGTAAACCGTATTCAGATAATTTTTTGCGTTGGTTTGGACCGTGTTGACCTGGTGCATAAGGGCGTTTTTCTAATTCTTTACCTGTGCCGCTTAAAGAAATACCAAGGCGACGAGATAATTTCCAAGATGGACCTGTATAACGAGACATGTATTGTCTCCTCCTTTAAATTTGGTTTTTTTTTGTTGTAAAACAAAAACCAGTTGTACCCGACACTTGCGGTATTTTATTTTCATGTACCTTCGCCCTAGCAGCCGATAGAGTTACACAATACACCGTCTATATTAATAGAGGAATAAAATACTAGAACAAGCTTATACAACTGCTGCGTTTATTTTACACAAAATCCATTCTATAATTTTTTTATCATATCGTCAATAGAAAAGGTATGTTTAATCAAATACGTTTTGATGTATTTGTTATTTTGTACAGTGCTTTCAACATAGCTAAAAAAGCGCGGTACCCGAAAAAGGGGCGTTCTTACTCTGCGTTCATTTTTAACAGTTTCGTTATAATCACACTTATGAGAAAAAAGTCGTTAGTCCTACCATTTAGGAGTAAAATTGTAAGTAATTTTGAAAAGAATCAAGACCTCTTACATAAATAAGAGTATGAAGCAATTCACTACCTCGAATATTATAGTCATTTTGACATAAAAAGTGTATAATTTTTATGAGTTAATAGTATGCGTTCTTTAAACGGAAGAAAAGGTGATTTTATGATAGAACATCGTCACACTTTAAACGCTATTAAATCAGACTTATTAGAAATTTGTTTTAATACAGTTGAAAACCTTAATAGCCACAGTGAGTATTTGATGTTAATACAAAATTGTTTACTTAAACATTTTGATATAAATCAATGCTGTTTTCTTTTAAATGAAGGGGAAACTTGTAAACCATATAATATAGATGTATCTTTGGAATTGAGATTTAGTGGCATTCCTTGTATGATGTTCGAACCTTATTTTTACTCAGGTTCTATTGTTACAATTCCGTCTTTTTTAGCTGAAAAAGTGGAATTTAACGGATTGACTCATATGTTATTAATTAAAGTAGGAAACGATACCCCTAAAAGTGTTGTATTGCTTAAAGCAACTGAAAAGTGGACTGATTTTTGTCAATCAGAATTTTTTGAAGATTTCCTAAATCATTTTACAAAAGCGATGAATTTGTTATATAAAAATGTCGAAATTCGATTTAATGAAAATCAATATCGCAAATTGTATAATATGACAGATCTATTCCATTCTACAATGAATATAGACGTAATATTAAAAAATGTCTTAACAATTATACAAGGGAATTTCCCAAACTTTGATGTGGAATTGATTTTGTCTAATGATCAAGATCGACAAACGAAAGTACGGATAAAACCATTTGATTATTTGTCTGAGAGGCCATCTACGATTGAAGCATTTGTGTCAGGCAAAATTACAACCGAACAAGCATCTGATTTGAATTCTAGTTTATTAAATGCACCAATTAAAGGACGCCAAGCGATTTACGGGATCCTTCAAGTCAGTGCACCAATTTCCTATGTCTATTCAAAAGCACAGAAAGAATTTATTGAAATTTTAGCACACTCGTCAGGTAACGCCCTTGAAAATGCGAAATTATATCATCAATCACATCGCCTAATTAGTGATTTGCAACTAATAAACGAAACAACTTCTCGTTTAAATATGAAATTAGACATAAATGAAATGCTATTTTTTTTACAAAAACAATTAATGAAATCGTTCCAACCGATGGAACTTTGTTTCGTTTTAAAGGCAGACGGTCAATGTAAGGTAACGAATGCCTCAACGCAGCTATTTAAAACTGAAGAAGGAATGCTTTATATCAGTCATGTTTCAAATCATTTTGAAGAAACGCAAGATCCATTATTCATCGCTGACTTTTCTCGTATTAAAGGGGCGGATGTGGCGTATAAATCTATGATGGCTATACCAATGATCGTCGAACAGCGAATTACAGGATTTAGTCTTGTATTACATAAAGATTCTTATTTCTTCTCCTTCGATAGTTTTAAACTAATGCAATCCCTAATACATCATTCTTCATTAGCCATTGCAAATTCCACTTTACGAAATCAATTACAAGAAATGGTTGATCATGATCATTTAACGAAACTCTATGCTCGTAATTATTTAGATGAGTACGTAGAATCTGCACTTAAAAATGACGACTGTGGCATGTTTTTATTGCTTGATATTGATAATTTTAAACGAGTAAACGATACTTACGGTCACCAAGTGGGTGATGAAATTTTAGTTCAAATTGCAGACCAATTAAGAGTTTTAGTAGGCAGTCGAGGAATTTGTGCGAGATGGGGTGGGGAGGAAATGGCAGTATATGTGCCAAAGATTTCTCCAGATGAGGCAATAATATTATCGAATCGAATTGTTGAAGTTATACCAGAAGTTACAAATCCAAGAGTTACGATTTCGGCTGGGCTAGTTACGGGGAATGAATACCAAAAACAAGAATTTCAAACAATTTTTCTCGAGGCTGATACGGCACTTTACCATGCGAAAAAGAATGGTAAAAATCAAGTTTGTATTTTTAATGAAGCAATGTTATTGCATTCATAAGAAAAGGGGTATCTTAAAAGTAATTTTGAGATACCCCTTTACTTATTAAATGAACTTCATTAATGTTTCTACAAATTGTTCTAAACCTTGACGATCTTCTACTGAGAAGCGATTTTTAATAGGGCTATCGATGTCTAATACCCCAATCACCTCTTCATTTTTGATAAGTGGTACAACGATTTCTGAATTAGATGCCGCATCACAAGCAATATGGCCAGGGAATTCATGCACATCATCAACAACAAGCGTTTGTTTTTTTTCAACAGCTGTGCCACAAACACCTCTTCCAACGGCAATGCGAACACAAGCAGGAAGTCCTTGGAATGGTCCTAATACAAGCTCTCCATCTCTCATAATGTAGAACCCAACCCAATTGATTTGATCTAAAAACTGATTTAATAGAGCAGATGCATTACTAAGGTTTGCGATTCTGTCATTTTCCCCCTCAAGCAATGCATCAAGTTGTTTTGATAAGGTGTCATATTGTTTTGCAACTGAACCTTCATAATTAATTTTACTATACATAAAAAGCCTCCAATTTTATTTGAAAATTAAATCATAGTGTTGATGTAAGTCTTTAACTTGATGGGCATCTGAACCAAAAACTAATGGTAATGAAATAGAGCGTGCATATTCAATTAAATGTAGTGGCGGATACGGCTCCTTACAAAATGTTTTACTATAGCCCGCACTATTTACGTCTAATTCATATTCATTATCTTTCAATAACGTTAAAATTTCTTTTATGCGATGGTCATCGTCAATTGTTTGGCCGTGTGCAAGTTGAAATTTATGAATGAGTGTTGGATGTCCAATACGTTTTGGTTTATATGGACCTAAATCAGCTTCAATTGATTGTTGAACTGTATCATAATATAAATTATAAACAGCTTCTACATTTCCAACTTTTTTAGAAAAATCTAAAAAAACATCTTCAGAGAAATCAATGCAACAATATGTATTTTGCCAATTTAAAAAATGGACAGAAAGAATCGCATCATCTAAATGAGGACCTATTTCATTTAAAAATTCTCTTGTTTCATCCTCGTACCCAACGATAAAATCTACTTCTAGCCCTATATTAATAGAAATTTGTTTAGCGTAACGCTTTTTTAACTGTTTTAGCTCCTCTATATAGGGATATAAATATTCACTTTTCATGCCACTGTCTTGATCAGGTGTTGGATCAATGAAAGAGGAAGGGAGTGGAGCATGTTCAGTGAAAGTTATATGGGAGAAGCCTTCCTTGATTGCTTTTTCGATATATTGTTCAAAAGGGTCATCTGTTCCGTGAGGACAAAAAGGTGAGTGAATATGGCCGTCTTTTTTCATAAATACGCCTCCTTTTAAATAGAAAGGTTAACTTTCTTAAAAAACCTTTATTTTTTTAAACAAAAGATAAGAAAAATGTTATATTATATTTACAATATATCCAATTCAGTGATTTTGGAATAGGGGGCTCACGATGAATTATATCATCATTACGGTCATCGTACTATTAGCATTATTTATCGTAGGTTTAATCATCCGACGTAAACATAGTGTTGTTATAGAGCGACTTGAAAAAGAAAAAATGCAAATTCAACATTACCCAATCTTTGAAGAGCTTACAAAAGTGAAAGCTCTAAATATGAATGGACAAACTGAAGAAATGTTTGAACAATGGCGAAATATGTGGACTGAAGTAATGGATGTCGATATCATCAAAATTGATTCAATGCTTTTTGATGCGGAAGAATTTATTGATCGATTTAAATTTAAAAAAGCTTCCCAAGTTCAACGTGAGATTGAAGAACAAATTGCAAAGTGTGAAAAAACTAAAAACCAAATTATATCTGAATTAGAAGAATTAATTGGTAGTGAAGAAAAAAACCGCATTGAAATTGAGCAAATTAAAGAATATTATCGTTCTGCACGAAAAACGTTACTGGCCCATCAATATTCATTCGGACCTGCATTGAAAAGCTTGGAAGATAGAATTGAAAAATTTCCAGAGATGTTTGAACAGTTTGATGCCCTGACAAATAACGGTAATTATCTCCAAGCAAGGGAAATTGTACTTTCGTTAAATACTGAAGCACAACAAATAGTGAATTTATTAAATGAAGTTCCGACTTTATTAACTGAAATTCAAACAAAAATCCCTACCTCCATTCATGATTTGAGAAGTGGTCAACGTGAAATGGAAGAGCAATCCTATTATTTACGTCATTTGGAGTTAAATGAATATTTAAATTCACTTGAACAAGAGTTGGAAGGTTTGAAAGGTGAAATGTCTAATTTAAATGTTTCAACAGTTGCTGACCGTATTCAAGAAATAAATGATGAAATTGAACATTACTATGACCTACTTGAAAAAGAAGTAATGGCAAAGAAGTTTGTTGACAGAAATTGTGAAAGTACATATTCATCATTAAGCGAAGTATTGCGTGTAACAAAAGAAGTAAGTGATGAAGCAGCGTATGTTCAAACTAGCTATCACTTACCTGATGATGAAGCTGAAATTCCGAAATTAGGATTGAAGCAACTTGAAGTGATTCAGAAAAGATTTGAATTATTGTTAATGAGAGTGAATGAGGAAAAATCTGCATACTCAAGCTTGCAGGAAGAATTAGTTGAAATAAGCGATGAAATTGAACAAATAAAAGAAGAACAAGAGAAGTTCTCGAACCGTTTGAAAAATTTACGTATTGATGAAAATAAAGCTCGTACACAACTAGATTCATTAAAAAAATTACTGCACGATACGGATCGTCGATTACATAAGGCAAACATTCCAGGTATACCAGAAGAAATGGATGCAAGACTTGAAGAAGCGGAAGAACAAATTTTTATTGTTATGCAAAGTCTTCAAGAAGTTCCTCTAAATATGGATTCGGTAAACTATAATCTGCTAAATGCACAAAGATGTATTCAAGAAGTGAACGATCACTCTATCGAAATGATCGAGAATGCGAAGTTAATTGAGCGAATTATTCAATATGGAAATAGATATCGCGCAACAAATACACATTTAAATGATCAATTACTTGAAGCAGAGGATGCATTCCTTAACTATCGTTACGCAAAAGCTTTAGAATTGGCCGCAACTGCTGTTGAAGCAGCTGAACCAGGTGCAATTAAAAAAATTGAAGAAATCATTCAAGACGAATTGTATGCAAAACCTTAATGTACCTGTATACGTACAATCAATTTAGCGTTATAATGAAAAAAATTAAAGCCACCGCACAATGTGTAGGTGGTTTTCTTATGGTAAAATAGTATGCTAACTATTTTACTCAAGTAGTTGGGATGAAAACTCACCCTCCTGCAACGCTTTATTTAACTATGTCGTAAAAGCAAATTGCTTCTGCGTTCTCTCGTTACAAAATGAACTGTTTCTGCAGTTACTCGTCCCAAATAATATTATATGAATTTGTTTAGCTAGGCGAGGTGCAGCACGCAGTCTAAAAAGTGCCAAGGCATTTTATATAATACAGCATGAAAAGAAGGTAGGAAAAATGATTTATCTAGATAATAGTGCAACAACACAACCACATAAAGAGGTTTTAGATACATTTGTTCAAGTTAATGAATCATATTATGCAAACCCAGCATCCATCCATGAGGCAGGTGTTGAAGCGAATACTTTATTAGACCGTGCAAGAGCTCAAGTTGCCCAACTCCTTCACACGGAGGAACAACATATTCTTTTTACTGCCGGTGGAACGGAATCAAACAACTTTGCGATCTTTGGTATAACGAAAGCAAATACTCATAAAGGAAAACATATCATCACGACTGAAATTGAACATCCATCTGTTTTAGAAGCTGTGAATGAATTACGTAATGAGGGTTACGAAGTGGATTATTTGAAAGTGGATCAGAATGGAAAAATATCTTTAGAAGAACTTCGTGAAAAACTGCGAAAAGAGACTGTGCTAGTAAGTATTATGCACGTTAATAATGAAATAGGTTCTATACAACCAATAGAAGAAGCAGCAAGAATAATTCATGAAAAAAGCCGTGCAACATTTCATGTAGATGCTGTTCAAAGTTTCGGTAAATTACCTATTCAGTTTAATGGAGATCTTGGACCAGATATTATTACAATTTCAGGTCACAAAATTCACGCTCTTAAGGGATCAGGTCTCATTGCATTCCGTAAAAAACAAAATATTACGCCACTTTTGCTCGGAGGTGGTCAGGAATTTGGACTTCGAAGCGGTACTGTAGCCGTACCACAAGCTGTTGCGTTAGCCAAAGCTGCTCGCATAGCTGTAGAAAACTTAGATATGTCCATGAACAAATATAAAAAATGGCATGATGAGCTAATTCAATTTTTAACTGAATTTGGTGATAATATTCACCTATTGTCTACAAAAGATGGAGCAGGACATATTTTATCCTTAAGTGTTAAAGGGTTAAAAGGAGAGATATTAATTAATGCTCTTCAAAAAAGAGGGATTATTGTCTCGACATCTAGTGCATGTTCTTCAAAACAAACGAAAACTAGCCATGTAGTCGAAGCGGTTAAAGTTCCAAGTGAATTTAAAAAAGGTGTAATTCGTATAAGTTTTGGTGCAAAAACAACAGAACAAGATATAACGGAATTTAAAAAAGCATTTACGATCGTAATGAATGAACTAAAAGGAGAAAAACAAATATGATTTGGAAAGAAATACTAATTCGATACGGTGAATTATCTACAAAAGGGAAAAATAAAAAGGAATTTATTAATCGATTACGTGAAAATATTCGCTATTCCTTTCATGATATAGCTCCATTAAAAATTCGAACTGAACGTGATCGCATGCACATCGAAATTGAAAATCAGGAAAAAATGGATGTGTTAATGGAAGGCTTACCGAAAGTTTTTGGAATACAAAATTTTAGTCCTGTTGCAGTGTGTGAGAAAGATGTTGATTCAATTAAAGAGTTAGCCATTAAAATTATGGATTTATATAAAGAGAAAGAAATCACATTTAAGGTAGAAGTCCGTCGTTCAGATAAAACATTCCCACTTGATTCCCACGAACTTCAACGTGAAATTGGCGGTCATGTACTAAGAAACTATCCAAATATCAGTGTCAACGTGAAAAAACCGGATGTTGAATTACGTATTGAAGTACGTACAGATGCTATTTATATGATGGCCCAAATAATACAAGGTGCGGGCGGAATGCCAGTTGGATCTAATGGAAAATCCTTATTAATGTTATCAGGAGGAATTGATAGTCCTGTTGCTGGTTATTTCTTAATGAAGCGTGGAGTTCGCTTAGAAGCAATACATTTCGCGAGTCCACCATACACAAGTGATAATTCACTAGAAAAAGTAAAAGATTTAGCAAATGAATTAACGAAATTTGGTGCAAAAATTCGGTTACATGTCATTCCATTTACTGAAATTCAAGTGTTAATCAAAGAAAGTGTCCCTGAAAATGTGACAATGACATCAACACGTAGATTAATGATGCGAATTGCTGATCAAGTTCGTGAGGAAATTGGCGCGCTAGGAATCGTAACTGGAGAAAGTTTAGGACAAGTTGCTAGTCAAACATTAGAAAGCCTTACTGCGATAAATGATGTAACAAATACTCCAATTATTCGTCCGTTAATTGGATTCGATAAACTTGAGATTATTGAGATTGCAGAGAAAATAGGGACGTATGAAACATCTATTCTTCCATATGAAGATTGCTGTACGATATTTACACCAGCTAACCCAAAAACAAAACCAAGAGTAGATAAAGTAAATTATTATGAAAGCTTTACTGAATTTGATGAATTAATCGATCGTGCAGTAAAAAATAGAGAAATGTATTTATTCCCTGAGAAGAAACCTTCTAAAGATAAATTCGCGGACTTGCTGTAATTGATAAACCTAAATCTACTGTTTTATAGAACCTATCTCGTTGTTGTTTGATTGCCATGTGACCGGCTATTTTGTTCTTCGAGTACAATAGAAAACCGGTAACAATTACCTCTTATCGAATGTGTATTAAAAATCGAATAGAGCACATTCTATATTCACAAGGAGGTGAGAGACATGGCATCTAACAACAACGGTAACTCAAACAAACTTCTAGTACCTGGTGCAAACCAAGCATTAGACCAAATGAAATACGAAATCGCGCAAGAGTTTGGTGTTCAACTCGGACCTGAAGCGTCTTCTCGTGCAAACGGATCAGTCGGAGGCGAAATTACTAAACGCTTAGTGCAAATGGCTGAATCACAATTACGTGGTAGATCTGAATAATCTACTCGGGGCTAGTAGCGAAAGCTACTAGCTTTTATTATTTGGTATTAAATTTTATACATACATATATGACAGAATTGTTACTTTTTGAACAAAATTTTGAAATTTACGATTTATGTTATTATAATTATCATAATGTATCTATAGGATACAGTTAGGAGGAATTAGATGAGACGAGAAGATTTATTAGCGCCTGAGGTTTACAATATAGCTGATGAAATTGAAAAATATGCAGAAAACGAGAACAAAAAGGCATTGATCGTTCATCATGAAAATGGAATCATTGAAGAGATTTCATATACAAACTTAATAAAAAAAGCAAATCAAGTGGCAAATGTATTTAGAAATAATGGACTTCAAAAAGGCGATGTCGTTCTAGTAATGGTACCTCGTTCAGTTGAGGCCTACGTAACATATATAGGTGCATTAAAAGCAGGATTAACAATTATACCAAGTTCTGAAATGTTGCGTGCTAAAGATATTGATTACAGAATTGAACATTCAAATGCAAAGGCAATTGTTGCATTTGAAAATGAACTTGAACAATTTGAAGATGTTAAACTTTTAGAGCAATTGACTCTATTTGTATTTGGTGAAGCGAAACAACCTTGGATTTCGATTCGTAGCCAAATTGAACAAGCATCTGAAGTATTTAATGGGGTACAAACTAAACAATCAGATATAGCTTTCTTATCCTATACAAGTGGGACAACTGGTAATCCTAAAGGTGTTGTTCACTCCCATGGATGGGGATACGCGCATTTACGTACAACTGCTCCAAAATGGTTGGGTGTTGAAGAAGGGGATATTGTTTGGGCAACTGCAGCGCCAGGCTGGCAAAAATGGATTTGGAGTCCGTTTTTAGCTGTATTAGGTAGTGGTGCAACAGCGTATGTTCATTTAGGTAGATTTGATGCTGAAAGTTATTTACAAATGCTTCAAAACTTCAAAATTAATGTTTTATGTTGTACACCAACAGAATATCGTTTAATGGCGAAAGTAGATAACTTAGCCTCTTATGATTTATCGAATCTAAGAAGTGCAGTTTCTGCTGGAGAACCTTTAAATAGTGAAGTTATTAATCAATTTAAAAAGGTGTTTTCATTACAAGTTCGTGATGGATATGGACAAACTGAAAATACTTTACTAGTTGGTACATTAATAGATATGGAACCGAGACCAGGTTCTATGGGGAAACCAACACCGGGTAATATTGTTGAGATCATTAATGACTTAGGGGAGCCTACAGCGACAGGAGAAGTAGGTGATATTGCCGTACATTCTTCTACCCCTGCATTATTTAAAGGTTATTTAAATGACCCTGAGCGTACAGAGAAGCAGTATCGTGGTGAATGGTATATTACAGGAGATCGTGCCTATAAAGATGAGGAAGGCTATTTCTGGTTTGAAGGACGCGGTGATGATATTATCGTTTCTTCTGGCTATACAATTGGACCTTTCGAAGTTGAAGACGCATTAGTAAAACATGAAGCTGTTAAAGAATGTGCTGTTGTAGCAAGTCCTGATGAAATTCGTGGGAATATTGTAAAAGCGTATGTTATCTTACGTGACCCGCTGTTAAAGACAAGCCCAACAATTGTAAAAGAATTACAAGAACATGTAAAAACAATTACAGCTCCTTATAAATACCCGAGAGCAATTGAATTTGTTGATGAATTACCAAAAACATCTTCTGGTAAAATTCGTCGTATTGAATTGCGTAATAGAGAACTAGAAAGTAATGTAGTTAAATAGAATTGTTAAAGGCTGTGGTAGTTAATTGCCACAGCCTTTTAAGTGTGATAATAATTTGCATATCTAGAAAATTCAATAGGTCCAAAATTTTTTGAAACTTCTTAAGGAATTTAAACGTAAGAATGGTTGGAGTAATTAGAGGAGGAATGTAAATGAATACAAAAAGATGGATCGCCTTAGGTGCGGCCGTATTATTACTTGTTTTTTCAATTGGTATTAACACCATTATCTCAATCTTTAAAACTGATTTCTTTTCGAATTTTGATAGTATAATGGCAACACAACCTGAAGTACTAGAAACAGTAGTTGAACCAGGTGATTTTGATAAGCGAATTGCTTTGATTACAGTTAATGGTGTAATCCAAGATGTTGGTTCAAGTTCTCCTTTTTCAGCAGTAGAATATGACCACCAATTGATGTTAACTCAATTGGAAAATATCTTATATGACGATTCTATACAAGGTATCGTATTGTCTGTTAATTCACCTGGTGGAGGGGCAATTGAGTCTGCAGAATTTCATGAGTTACTAGTACAAATTAAAGAAGAAAGAAATATTCCAATCTATGTATCAATGGGATCTATGGCAGCATCTGGTGGGTATTATATTTCTGCACCGGCAGATAAAATTTATGCACACCGCGAAACAATTACAGGTTCAATTGGTGTTATTATGCAAAGTTATAACTTCTCCGATTTAGCTGAGACATTAGGAATTAAATTTGAAACTATTAAATCAGGTGCCCATAAGGACATGTTTAGTGGTGTTAGAGACACAACTGCGGAAGAAAAGGCAATGATGCAAGAAATGATTAACGATTCATATGAACAGTTTGTAGATGTAGTTGAACAAGGTCGTGGAATGTCTGAAGCTGAAGTAAAAAAAGTAGCGGATGGTCGTATTGTAGGTGGTTCTCAAGCGATTAAAGCCGGACTAGTTGATGAATTAGGTGGCTTAGATGATGCAATTGCTTCAATCCGAGCAGATTACGGTTTAGAAGATGCTGAGCTTTTCGAATATGAAACAGGATTCGGTGGGGACCTTTCTTCAATATTAGGAATGAAAATTGGTTCATTCTTTGGCCCATCACCTGAAGAAAGAATGTTAACAAAATTAATGTCATCGTATGATGCGCCTCGCATGATGTATTTATATGGTGAATTCTAAGGGGGGTTCAAAATGACACACAATGAAAATGATGAATCAATAATCCCTGTACGTGAAAATTTTACGCAGCCAATGGAAAAGGACAGTTACGAAGAAAAAACAGCGGGATTTTGGATGCGCTTTTGGGCATTTTCCTTCGATACCTTAATTGTTAGCGCGATTGTTGGGATATTAGTAAATCCGATTTTCCACTTATTTAATTGGAGTCTTTCCGAATCGAATTGGTATGCGCCGATGACAATTGTTTCTGGGCTTATTTATTATATATATTTCGTTATTACAACGAAGTTTTGGCAACAAACCCTTGGGAAAATGATTTTTGGACTTAAAGTAAAAACGGTAAACGGAGAGAAACTAGATTGGATGACGCTCCTATTTAGAGAAGTAATTGGACGCTTTATTAATAATACAATTCCGATTTTGTATATTCTTGCAGCCTTTATGCCAAAAAATCAAAGTATTCAAGACATTGTTGCTGATACTGTAGTAGTACATGAAAAAGTTTATAAGAAGAGCAAAAATAATAAAACAAATAGTCACGTAGAAGATGTAAAAACAGATGACTCAACAGCTCCATCTGTTTAAATAAATACCTAAACCTGTAAAGAATTCATTTTGGATCTTTACAGGTTTTTTATTTCTTTTCTAATAAGTCCCTCACATTAATGCGGTAGTTAATTTCGTAAAGAAAAGATGTCTTATTTGCATTGAATGGTTTCTTTTTAGTAAGATTGGAAATAGAAGGAGGCGTTCAATTTGGCTCAAATAACATTTAAACAAAATCAAGTAACATTATTAGGAAATGAAGTTAAAGTAGGGGACAAAGCACCTGATTTTACGGTGCTAGCAAATGATTTATCGCCAGTCTCATTAAAGGATTCAGAAGGTAAAATTCGTTTATTCGTAGTAGTTCCTTCTTTAGACACAGGTGTATGTGATGCAGAAGTTCGTCGCTTCAATGAAGAAGCAGCAGGATTAGGTGAAAACGTAGTAATCTATACAGTATCTGTAGATTTACCGTTTGCTCAAAAGCGTTGGTGTGGTGCTGCAGGTATTGACAATGTAGTAACAGTTTCTGACCACCGTGATTTATCATTCGGTAAAGCTTATGGTGTGGCAATTGAAGAACTTCGTTTGTTAGCTCGTTCAATTTTTGTTGTTGATACTGAAGGTACTGTAACTTATGTTGAATATGTTCCAGAATCTACAAATCACCCAAATTACGAAGCTGCTATTGAAGCGGTAAAAGCGTTAACAAAGTAAATTAACATTTAAAGTTGTAAGTTATTATAGTATCATTTAGTAGAAAGACTAGACGAAAACTAGCAAATACTAGAAATGATAAAAGATTACCCACTCAAACAAATTAGGTTGAGTGGGTTTGTCGTTAAAGGAGTTCATTATGGAAAAGTTCGAACAATTATTTTCATTTATTAATGAAAAAGCTGAAGGCTATGAACAATCAGACAATCTGACTTATTTAGAAGGAGTACTTCATACACTAGCAGGCGTTTTGGATGAGAAGTTGAAATTAAATGTTGAGGACGCTTCTAGAGAAGAACTGAGAAAAGCAATTCAAATCGCAATCTTAAAAGGAATGCGAAAATCTTCTCAACCGAATCATCAAATGACACCAGATTCACTTGGATTACTTGTAGGTTATTTTGTAGAGCAATTCTTTGAGGAAGAGTTAAAGAGCGGACAAATCTCAATTTTAGACCCAACTCTGGGGACTGGAAATCTATTATTTACCATAATGAATATGTTAGATGGTAAGATTAATGCTACGGGCATAGAAGTAGATGAATTATTAATTCGATTAGCTGGAGAATCTGCAGAACTTTTGCAACAGCCTGTAACACTTTACCATCAAGATGCATTGCAATCGATGTTAGTTGACCCTGTTGATGCGGTTGTATGTGATTTACCAGTAGGTTACTACCCTAATGAAGAGGTTGCTTTAGATTATGAATTATGTGCAAAAGAGGGAATGAGCTTTGCACATCACTTGTTGATTGAACAATCAGTGAAGTACACAAGAGATGGTGGATATTTATTCTTTTTAATTCCTGCAAATTTATTTGAATCAGAACAAGCAAAGGAATTACATAAATATTTGAAAAAGAATGTTTGGATTCAAGCCGTCATTCAGCTTCCAGATAATATTTTTGCTGCAAAGACACTTGCGAAAAGTATCCTCATACTACAAAAGCAAAGTTCAGAACTAAAAGCACCGCGTGAAGTATTATTAGCAAAAGTACCGAACATGTCAAATAAAAATGCACTTTCAATGTTTTTCGAGAAAGTTCAAATATGGAAAGAAAATAAATAACAATAAAAGAGAGCTTAACTCCTAATTAGAAGTTAAGCTCTCTTTCTATTTACCCATAGCAATTTTATTCATGAATTTCACAAATGGCTTTCTAGATAATAAAAATACTATGCATATGCCACCTATAATTAAAATCCAGTATTGACCTGAATTTTCAATGAAGTCTCTAAGCGTTGAATCATAAAATATACGTACGATCGCCATATGAGATAAATAAATGGCCATTGTCACTTTACCAATTGAAGTAAAAAACACTTCCCTTTTAGGTACTAATACTAAAAACATGTAAGTAGCAATTGCCATTACAAAATACGTACAAAGTCTGGCTAACCATACTATGTTAGAAGGTAAATCTGACATTTCTGCATAGCTTCTTTTTTCCATTAACCAAACATTAAAATCTAGTGGGATGTATTTGTATACAATTGCAAACATGACGATTGAAAGGATCAAACCAATTGTTAAATTAGTTCGAGTCTTTAATTTTTTGAAATGCTTTTTCTCAAGATGGTACCCCATCAAGAAGAATGGGAAAAAGAAAAATGTTCGAGATAAGCTTAAAACTTCATTTACTTCTGAAACATAGCCAATCAATAAAGAAATAAGAATAGCTAGTGGCAATCCGAACTTAATTTTCCCGAAGAAATATAGAAGAATATTCCAAAAGAATAAACTTAGTAAAAACCATAAAGCCCATCTTGGTATAAACAAGCTAAAACTTATAGAATCATCAAAAACAAAATAATAATACAAACTATACATGGTTTGTAATATTAAATATGGGATCAACAACTTTTTCGCTATTTTACGAATATATCCTGGCTGATAGATCTTCTTAGAAAAATATCCAGAAATCAATACAAATGCAGGCATATGAAAAGTATAAATGAAAAAGTAGGTACTTCCAATGAGGTGACTATCTCCAATAAACTTAGACATCATATGGCCTATGATTACTAAAAAAATCAAAATGGCTTTGGCGTTGTCAAAATAAGCTTCTCTGTTCAAGATAAATCGTTCCTTTTTAAACTTATATTTTTAACAATCGAAAACTAATAAATTAGTAGACCTTAATATTTTTATCATATTTACGTCATACAATCTATCGTGAAATTATTACAAATTGATGTTTAATTATAACGCACATATGACAAAACGTAAAAAATCAGAGAGTACGGAACTCTCTGATTTTTAATATTATTCAGTCATTTAATTCTTAATTAAAATAAATACGACCTAATTTTAAAAAGATACAAATAGATTGTTTATTATTCTTCAACAGCAGGAGTACGTACAACAAGTACATCACATTTAGATGAACGAACGATTGCTTCTGATACAGAACCGATAAGGAAACGTTCAACTGCATTTAAGCCTGTAGCACCACAAACTATTAAATCTGCATCTACAATTTTTGAAAGTTCTTTTGTAATAATTGTTTTAGGTGAACCATATTCGATAATAACATTCACATTGCTGATGCCAGCATCTTCAGCCTGTTTTTTATAACCGTCTAATAGTTCATCGGAGTATTTTTGAGCGCGTTCAGCGATTGAACGATCATAAGCTTCAATCGCTGCAAAAGAGCGAGTATCAATTACGTTTACTAAATTCAATTTAGAGTCTTTATTACGTTGTGCCACTTCGATAGATTTTTTAAATGCATATTCAGCCTCTTTAGAACCATCTACTGCTACTATGATACTTTTATAATGATTAGTCATAATCATTTCCTCCTTTACTTTGTGGTTTAATTATAACAAATGGAAGATTCCGCTAAATGATTCATAAGAAAAATATGTAATTTGTTCACAAATTTTTGAACAAATTTTAACAGCTGTATATGAGTCATAAATTGTCGATTATAGGAAATTATTATTTACTTTTTTTGTATAAAATTGTTAGAATAGTATTGTTATTAGAATTTTCTATATATAGACAACAGGGGAGAGGATAATCATGAAAATTGGGGTACCTAAAGAAATAAAAAACAACGAAAATCGAGTTGCTATGACACCTGCTGGGGTGGTAACTTTAGTAAACGCTGGACATCAAGTGTTTATTGAAGCTGGGGCAGGCTTAGGCTCCTCTTTTACTGATAAAGACTATATTAATGCAGGTGCAACAATTGTTGATACTGCAAAAGAAGCATGGTCACAAGAAATGGTTATGAAAGTTAAAGAGCCAATTGAAAGTGAGTTTCAATATTTTTATGAAGGATTAATTTTATTCACATATTTGCATTTAGCGCCTGAGTTAGAGTTAACTCAGCATTTATTAGATAAAAAGGTAATCGGTATTGCTTATGAAACGGTTCAATTATCAAATCGTTCTCTACCACTTTTAACTCCAATGAGTGAAGTTGCTGGGAAAATGTCTGTCCAAATTGGAGCTCAGTACTTAGAAAAAGTGAATGGTGGTAAAGGGATATTATTAGGTGGTGTACCTGGTGTTGGACGAGGAAAAGTAACAATCGTAGGCGGTGGTGTAGCAGGTACTAACGCTGCAAAAGTAGCGGTTGGAATGGGTGCAAATGTAACAATATTAGATTTGAATCCAGAACGTCTACGCCAATTAGAAGATATTTTTGGGCATCAAATTCAAACGTTAATGTCCAATCCATTTAATATTGCAGAGTCAGTGAAAGATTCTGATCTAGTAATTGGTTCAGTATTAATTCCTGGCGCTAAAGCACCGAAGCTAGTAACTGAAGAGATGGTTACATCAATGCGTCCGGGTTCAGTAATTATCGATATTGCAATTGACCAAGGCGGAATCTTTGAAACAACTGACCGTGTAACAACTCATGATGACCCAACTTATATTAAACATGGCGTTGTTCACTATGCAGTTGCAAATATGCCAGGGGCTGTACCACGTACATCAACTATTGCCTTAACAAATAATACAGTGCCTTACGCATTACAAATTGCTAACAAAGGGTATAAGCAAGCTTGTATTGAAAATGAAGCATTGAAAAAAGGTATTAATACATTAGAAGGACATGTCGTATATAAAGCAGTAGCAGATGACCAAGGCCGAGAATATGTACCTGTTGATACAATCTTGCATTAAAAAAGAAGCTGTTGGTGAAGAGAAAAGAATCTCTTTCTACCAACAGCTTTTTTATTACAATATGATTAATTCTTTTGTGAATTTTGTTAATACTTCGACGCCATCTGCTGTTACGACTACATCATCCTCTATACGAACTCCAGCAATCTCTGTATTGTATACACCTGGTTCAATAGTGAAGACCATTCCTGGTAAGAGTACCATTTCATTTGTTCCAGTAACAGAAGGGAATTCATGTACAGAGATACCTAAACCATGTCCTAAGCGATGTGTAAAATATTCGCCATAGCCTGCATCTGCAATCGTATCTCGTGCAATTTTATCTAAGTCCATAGCGCGGATTCCAGGTTTAACAGCAGCAATAGCATTTTCATTTGCATTACGAACAGCCTGATAAATCGCTATCTGTTCATCAGTTGGTTCTCCAAATGCAACTGTACGAGTTATATCAGAGCAATATCCTTCGTAAATCACCCCTAAATCAAAAAGGATGAAATCACCTTTTTGTATTTTTCGATCACCAGGAGTTCCGTGAGGGGACGCAGCCTTAGGGCCTGAAAGTACCATTGTTTCAAATGACATAGAGTAACCCTTTTGTCTGATGGCATTTTCAATAGCTGTTAGAATTTCCATTTCTGTTTTACCTTCAGCAATCTCTTTGCATCCAACTTCAATTGCAAAATCTGCTAAACGTGCAGCTTCCCGCATTTTTTCAAGTTCAGCTTGGTCCTTTATTACACGTAAATCGTTTATTTTATGATCAAGGCGGACAAAATTGGCTTGTGGGTAAAATTGTTGAAGTGCTTCAAGGCGTTCAACTGTTAAATGAGATTTTTCAATTGCAATACTTGAAAGGTCAACGCCACGACTTTTTATAGCGTTTGATAATACTTCCCAAGCATTATCAGTATCTAAATGACCAACTGCTTCATAATTCCATCCAGCGCTAATCGCATCTGGTACTTCCATTTTGGGGCAAATTAAGAAAGGCTCAGCCTCTTTAAATACCATTACACCAAGTAATCGTTCATGAGGATTACTTTTAAATCCTGAAAAATAAAAAACATTATCTGGTGTTGTAACAAAGGCAGCATCAATATTTTGTTCTTGTAGGTAACTTTGGAGTTGTTGTAATTTAGCCAACATATATTCCTCTCTTTCAAATGTGGTATTAGATAAAGGCTTTAATAGTATATCAAATAGAAGGAAAAAAGCCTTTCAAAAGAGAAAGAATAATTAAGCGTAATTGAAGGAGGAACAATTAAAAATGGAAATTTCATATCATGGACACTCAATCGTAAAGATTAAAACTAATGGAACAAATATAATTATTGACCCTTTTATTCGTGGTAATAGCCTGACTGATTTGAAAGTTGAAGAAGAAAATCCAGATGTGATTTTACTTACTCATGGACATAACGACCATGTTGGTGACACGATTGAATTAGCAAAAGCGAATAACTCACTTGTTGTCGCACCAAATGAACTAGCTAACTATTTAGCTACTCAAGGAGTTAATGTTCATAATATGGGCATTGGAGGAGCTTTTGAGTTTCCTTTTGGGAAAGTTAAATACACATTAGCTTTCCATGGCTCATTATATGAAACAGAAAATGGTGAAATTATTGATGCAGGTAATCCTGGTGGAATCCTTTTCTTTGCTGAAGGAGTAACGATTTATCATGCGGGAGATACTGCATTATTCGGTGATATGAAATTAATTGGCGAACGTCACCCAATTGATGTTGCATTTCTACCGATTGGAGATAATTTTACAATGGGGCCAGAAGACGCAGCTTATGCAGTGTCATTACTAAATCCTAAAAACGTTGTACCGATTCATTACAATACGTTTCCAGTAATTAAACAAGATCCAAATACTTTTGCAGAATTAGTGAAGACTAGCAACGTCCAAATATTAAATAGTGGTGATAAAGTAGTACTTTAGCATTTAATTAAAAGTAGATTGAAGAAGGGTTAGACAGTCCATTTCAATCTGCTTTTTTATTTTCGTCAAATTTTTAATAACATTTTCACATAGGGAAGTTTAATGATAGGTATTTAATTCTATACATACTTGAAATATGTTACACTATTGGAAGAAATGAATGACGAAACAAGGTGATAAAGTGTCAACAAAACATGAGAAAATTTTGCAATATATAGAATCTCTCCCTGTTGGCGACAAAATTTCAGTTCGACAAATCGCAAAGGAAATGCAAGTAAGTGAAGGTACTGCATATCGAGCAATTAAAGAAGCTGAAAACCGTCGATTAGTGAGTTCTATTGAACGAGTAGGAACGATTCGTATTGAGAAAAAGAAAAAAGAAAATATCGAACGATTAACCTTTGCAGAAATTGTAAACATTGTTGATGGTCAAGTGTTAGGCGGAAAGTCAGGCTTGCATAAATCGTTAAATAAATTTGTAATTGGAGCAATGCAAGTTGAAGACATGATGCGGTATACAGATGCAGGAAGCTTACTAATAGTAGGGAACCGTTTCAAGGCGCATGAACAAGCCTTAAAAGAAGGAGCTGCAGTTCTAATTACAGGTGGATTTGATACGACGGAAGAAAATAAGCATCTGGCTGATGAATTAGAACTCCCGATTATTTCTTCAAGTTACGATACTTTTACAGTTGCAACAATGATTAACCGTGCAATCTATGACCAGTTAATTAAGAAAGATATCCTTTTAATTGAAGATATTTATGTTCCAATTGAAGATACGGCTATGTTAAAAAAGGAACAAACAATTAATGATTTCCATCAATTAAATACAAGGACAACCCATGGAGCATTTCCCGTTGTTACCAATAACAATAAATTAATTGGGATGATTACAGCAAAGGATGTAATAGGTAAAGAAGGAGTAGAACCGATAGAAAAAGTAATGACGAAACATCCAATTTCTACTTCAATGAAAACAAGTGTTGCATCAGCCGGTCACCGAATGATCTGGGAAGGTATAGATCTATTACCAATTGTAAATGACGATGGTGTATTACAAGGGGTTATTAGTCGTCAAGACGTTTTAAAAGCGTTACAGCACGCGCAACGTCAACCGCAACACGGAGAAACAATTGACGATATAGTAAAAAATGAAATGAAAATTTTGGGTGAAGAAGATTTAGTTGTAGAGTTTACCGTCACTCCACAAATGACAAACCAATTCGGGGCAATCTCCTATGGCGCCTTTACAACATTACTTTCTGAAGTGGGTTCAATTGCGTTAAAAAGAAAAAAACGTGGTGACGCCGTAGCAGAAAATATGACGATTTACTTTATTAAGCCTGTACAAATGGAAAGTGTATTAACTGTAATTCCACATATTTTGGACATGAGTCGAAAGTTTGTGAAAATGGATTTTGATGTTTATAATGGTTCAACGCTTGTTGGGAAAGCAATGATGATGTTCCAACTTTTAGAACGATAGAGGGCTTGTGTGAACCTTATTACTTTAATTTACTTAATCCTTTTGAGTGGATAGTTTGTATAATTTTTATATGCTGAGACATAAATTTGAAATTCAAAAGAAAAAGCCGTCTCAAAAATTTTGAGACGGTGCCTTTTTTCTTATTTATTAAGTTCGTATTCTTCCTTTACAAACTTACCTTCGTGGCTAGCACGTTTAAAACTAGCGTATGCTTCCATAAAACCTATAATAACAAAGATGACTGTAATCGCATATCCAATAGCTGTTGGGTACACAATGCTTGTATTTATGCCAAATGCTATAACGAAAATACCTAATGCGATACCTGCCTTTGCTTTATACCACTTTTTTCGAATTGGTAAATTTACACGAAATTGTTTCGTCTTATAAAAGAGATAAGCAACGAAAGATAGTACAATAAAAATAATAAAGATAATATTTAACATAGTAACCTCCCATAAACACTCCATCAAATGCTGACATTATTGTAACTATTTTCAGATAAAAATGCTAACATACATTATAAAAAAATATAGAGATCAGGGGGAGTAACACATGAAAAGACAAATCATCGACAAAATTGAGCAGTATGGTACAATTATCCTTCACCGACATGTTCGACCGGATCCAGATGCTTATGGTTCCCAAATTGGATTAAAACAGATTATTGAAATGAATTATCCTAATAAGAAAGTGTATGCAGTTGGTGAACATGATGATTCCCTAACTTTTTTAGCATATCCTGATGAAATCAAAGATGATGTGTATGTTGGCGCACTAGTAATCGTTGTTGATACTGCAAATACAGAACGAATTTCTGATGAGCGATACATAAAAGGGGATCTCCTCATAAAAATTGATCACCATCCGAATGATGACGCATATGGAGACTTACTATGGGTAAATACGGATGCAAGTTCAGTTAGTGAAATGATTTATGAACTTTTCGAGGAAGGTCGAGATTATAAAAATTGGAAACTTCCAGATGCTGGCGCAAGATTATTGTTCGCGGGAATTGTAGGGGATACAGGTAGGTTTAAATATCCAAGTGCTACATTTAGGACTTTTGAAATTGCAGGACAATTAATTCGCTATAACTTTGACCGGAATGAATTGTTTAATGGGTTGTATGAGAAAGAACCTAATCTTTTACATCTACAAGGCTATATCTATGAAAATTTTAAAATGGACCAAAATGGAGCTGCATATATTAAATTAACAAAAGAGGTCCTTGAGAAATTTAAAGTAACACCGTCTGAGACTTCATTGCTAGTAGGGTCGTTAAGTGATATTAAAGGTGTTTGTGCCTGGGTGTTACTAGTTGAAGAAGCAGATCAGATCCGTGTGCGTTTACGCTCGAAAGGTCCTGTTATTAATGAATTAGCCAAGAAGTATCACGGAGGGGGACATCCATTAGCTTCGGGTGCTACTGCGTATTCTTGGGAAGAGGCAGATAAAGTCATAGAAGATTTAAAAGAAATTTGTCGATTATATAAATAAGTATGGAGGGATGAAGTTTGTCAATCGTATATACACAAATACGAACTAGTGCAGATTTATTACAAAGTACAATTCGTATTGAAGAGCTCATCCCATTTTTACAACAACAGAAGGCAGAAGCATGTGCAATTGTTAATACAAAATTGTATGGGCTTTTGCCTTTTTGGCATGGTTTGAAAAAAGCAGGGATTCATCCAGTTGTCGGGCTTAAAGTACGTGTACTTTTTGAAGAAGAGATTTCTCTACCACTAGTGTTGTATGCGAAAACTAATGAGGGATATAAAAATATACTTAAAATTAGTAGTGCTATTGCCATTCGGAAGGATGAGCAACTTCCATGGCGTTGGTTAGTAGGGTACTCAAAGGGCTGTATTTGTAGCTTACCAGCAATGGACGACGATTCGATTTGGTTTAATCAAAATTATGAACAGCAAGCAAGGCAAGTTGCACAATTATTTCAATCTAACTTTGTAATTGGCATTTCACGTCCAGGCGGAATAAAGTCATCTTTCGAAGAAAATGCCATGCATTTAAGTCGTCATTTACAAGCACCAATCATGGCGATGCATGAAAGCTTATTCGTGAATCAAAATGATTACTTTGCATATGAAGTTTTACGATCCATAGATACAGGTGTGAAATTGAGTGAAAAAGTAGAAAGTAAACAAATGTTTCAGCAATATCTCCCAACCAAAGAGGAACTATTGAATTGGTATTCCGATCAACTACAATGGTTAGAAGTTAGTAGACAGTTACTTTTAAACTGTCGTGTAGACATCAGTTTTAATCAACACTTTATGCCTAAATTTCCTCTCAAAGAAGGAGAATCGGCGGACGAGGTTCTAACTAGAGCCGCAATCTCTGGCTTAAAGGAGAGATTACAAACTGAAACTCCTGATCGGAATTATATTGAACGCTTAAAATATGAGATACAAATTATTACGTCGATGGGCTATGCTGATTATTTTTTAATCGTTGCAGATTTTATGAGATTTGCACGTAAAGAGAATATTTTAACTGGACCTGGACGTGGATCATCAGCCAGTTCGCTCGTCGCATATTGTTTACAGATCACTCAAGTGGATCCGCTGAAATACGGATTGTTATTTGAACGATTTTTAAATCCAGAGCGGATTACTTTACCCGATATTGATATTGATTTTGTCGATACGAAAAGACAAAAGGTTATTCAATATGTTGCTGAAAAATACGGTCAGCAATATGTTGCTCAAATTATTACTTTCGGTACTCTTTCTGCAAAGGCTGTTGCTAGAGACGTTGCGCGGATGTTTAATTTTGAACAAGAAACTTTAGAAATGATTTCAAGATTAATTCCTAACCGATTGGGTATTACATTACAAGAAGCCTATAATTCTTCCGAAGATCTCCGCAAATGGGTAGAAGGAGAAGAAATTCGTCGTCGATGGTTTGAAACAGCCCTAAAATTAGAAGGGCTTCCTAGAAATTCTTCAACTCATGCGGCTGGTGTAGTATTAAGTCCAATGCCACTTGTGGATGTAGTACCTATACAAGAAGGACATGAAGGGATTTATTTAACTCAGTGGCCTATGCAGGAAATTGAACAATCTGGATTATTAAAGATGGACTTTTTAGGCTTGCGTAATTTAACTATCTTGGAACAAATAAGAAAATCAATTTATTATTCTCATCGAGTAAAAATTGATTTAAATCAAATTCCATTAAATGATGAAAAAACATATATGTTGTTGCAACAGGGTGATACAACAGGAATCTTCCAACTTGAATCGGAAGGGATGAAAAAAGCACTTAAGGAAATCATCCCCACAAATTTTTTAGACATTGTTGCAGTGAATGCACTTTACCGACCAGGACCGATGGAGTTTATTTCAGTATATGCGAGAAGAAAGCATGGACAAGAACCGGTCGTGATGCCGCATCCTGTGTTAGAACCAATTCTAAAAGAAACTTATGGAGTAATCGTTTACCAAGAGCAAATTATGAAAATCGCGAACCTATTTGCTGGATTTACGATTGGTCAGGCAGATTTGTTGAGAAGAGCAGTAAGTAAAAAGAAGCGTGAAGTGTTAGAAGAACAAAGAACGTCGTTTGTTAAAGGAGCAATACTACAAGGATATCCAGAAAAGAGCGCTGAAGATGTTTATAAATTAATTGTACGATTTGCTGATTATGGTTTTCCTAAAAGTCATGCAGTAGCATACAGTATGATTTCTTATCAAATGGCTTATTTGAAAGCCAATTATCCAGTGAATTTTTACAGCGCTTTAATGACTAATGCAATTGGAAATCAAGATAAACTCTCTCAAATCATTTCAGAGGCGAAAGGGAAAGGTATTGAATTATTAAGGCCTTCAATTCATAAAAGTATTCGTCCATTTAAAGTGGAAAACGGAAAGATTCGCTTTAGTCTTTCTACTATAAAAGGTGTTTCTCAAGTTTTCATACAAAGATTAATGGCTGTTCGTGATACGAGACAGCATCCATTTGAGGATTTGTTTGAATTGGCGGTTTCTTTAAGTGCGATTCATTTTAACCGAAAATTTATAGAACCGCTTATTAAATCTGGGGCGTTAGATGATTTTGGGAAAGATCGAGCTACATTACTTGCAAGCATTGATGCAGCGGAAAAACATGCAAAAATAGTGAGACCAAATGATGAAGAAGATTTATTTTCATCGAACCATTTTATTTTTGGTAAACCGAAATATATTGATGCAGAGCCAATACCTCAAAAAATTAAGCTTCAATTTGAAAAAGAAGTACTTGGATTTTACTTATCCGAACACCCAGTTGAAACTGTACGAAAAAAATTTGGCAATGTAAATAGTAACATCCAAACAATCCAACAGTTAAGACCAAATTCCATTGTAAAACTAGTCGGTATGATTGAGGGTATACGTCAAATACGAACAAAAAAAGGTGAATTAATGGCCTTTGTAGAACTACAAGATGAATACGGTATTGTTTCAGCAACACTCTTTCCTAAAGAATATAATGAAGTACTCGGCTGGATTAAAGAAGAGAAAATTGTATATGTAGAGGGAAGCGTAGATTTTAGATTTGGAAAATCACAAATAAAAGTAAAGTCTATGAAACTGATTTAACAAAATATTATAGGATTTGAAGTAAAAACTGTGCGTTTTGTACAGTTTTTTCTTTACAAAAATTATGTAATTATGTATGCTTAACAAAAGTGGTCAGACCACTTTTGTTAATATGAAAATGAATAATAGCATTAGAATATCTTTCTTTGTTTTGAGGCTATTTTACTGCGAGGTAATCATGGAATCTAAACAGGAAAATAAAAAAGTATTTTTAGAGATTGTTAAGCAATTAAGGGAATTAATTAAATCGGAACATATTCAACCAGGCGAAAAGTTACCCTCAGAACGAGTGCTATCCGAAAGGTTAAATGTAGGACGTTCCTCGGTACGTGAAGCATTAAGAAGTCTGGAATTATTAGGGCTTATTGAAACGAAGCATGGTGGAGGGACTTTTCTTGCCTCTATGCAACACCATCAATTAGTAGAAATATTAGCCTCTTTTATATTGCAATCAGATCAATCAATAGAAGAGGTGCATAAGACGAGACGAATGTATGAAAAAGAGGCCATTCGAATTATCTGTTCCGACAAAGACTTAAGAGCTTTACCTGTTTGGGAAAGTCTGTTTTACAAAATAGAAGTAGGAAATGATGTTGTTCGAAATCATATTTTAAGAGAATTAATCATAGCATCTGGGAATCGTTTAGCCTTGAAAATATGGCTTCAACTCGCTGCATATAGTGCTAAACCATTAAAAAAAATCACTACGACTAATGAAAAATCAACTCTTCAAATGCTCTTGAAATCTATACAACTTGGATATGTAAAGGGAGCACTTGAAGCTTATGAAAATTGGATTGACTATTTACGAAGTGAAGAAAATTAGAAGTTTCTTCATCAAAGACATGCGATGTATAAAAATGTATCGAGCTAGCTGAAACATTCTGTGTGCAATGGTATTGGCCGTGCGACAGTAACAAATATGCTAAGACGAATTTGATTAATATTTATTTTTAGGGGGAAAAATTGTGGCAATTAGAAATTTTTTAAACATAAATCGCAAAAAAACAAAAGGTGCCATTGTGAATCGAGACAAAGAAAATTCTTTCCCAGCAGATTTAATGACAAAGTGTCCAGAATGTAAAAAAATTCATCTAACAAAGGAACTAGAAAATAACTTAAAGGTTTGTCCTAACTGTGACCATCATATGAAAATGACATCTGCTGAAAGAATTGCTTGTTTCCTTGATGAAGATACTTTTGAATCATTAGATGATCATTTACAAACAGTGAACCCTTTAAAGTTCCCTTCATATGTTGAAAAAATTGAAGTAGATCAAATCAAGACAGGTTTAAATGAGGCAGTACTAACTGGAATCGGTAGTTTAAAAGGAGAACAAGTTGTAGTAGCTGTTATGGACTCTTTCTTCAGAATGGGTTCCATGGGGTCAGTAGTTGGGGAAAAAATTACAAGAGCTATTGAAAAAGCGACAGAGTACCAAGTGCCCTTCATTATCTTTACCGCAAGTGGTGGTGCCCGAATGCAAGAAGGAGTTCTTTCTTTAATGCAGATGGCTAAGACAAGCGTTGCATTAAAACGTCATAGTGAGCACGGTCAATTATTTATTTCCATTATGACACATCCAACAACTGGTGGTGTTTCTGCAAGTTTTGCTTCATTAGGAGATTTAAATATTGCAGAACCAAAAAGTTTAATTGGGTTTGCTGGAAGACGAGTAATTGAACAAACTGTGCGTGAAAAATTACCAGATGATTTCCAAACAGCAGAATTCTTACTAGAACATGGCCAATTAGATGCTATTTTCCATAGAAAAGAAATGCGTGAAAAAATCGCGACAATTGTTAAGCTTCATGGTAAAGGAGGAGTAAAAAATGTCTAAATCAATGACGTTTGAAGAACCGATTGTGAAGCTCCGCGAAAAAATTGCTGAGTTAAAAGAAATTGCTAACAATGCAGATGTTAATATGTCAGATGAAATTGAAACTTTAGAAAATAGACTACGTCAACTTGAGGAAAAAATTTATTCCAATATGGAGCCTTGGGATCGAGTACAAGTAGCTAGACATCCAGAACGTCCAACTTCATTGGATTATATCCAAGAGTTATTTACAGATTTTATTGAATTACATGGTGATCGCTACTACGGTGATGATCATGCAATTATTGGTGGGATTGCCTTTTTTGATGATAAACCAATTACGGTAATTGGGCATCAGCGCGGAAAAACAACGAAGGAAAATATCCGACGCAACTTCGGTATGCCTCATCCGGAAGGGTATCGTAAAGCTTTACGTCTAATGAAACAAGCTGAAAAATTTGGGCGTCCTATTCTTTGTTTTATTGATACAAAGGGAGCATATCCAGGGAAAGCTGCTGAAGAACGTGGCCAAAGTGAAGCCATTGCTAATAATCTTTTTGAAATGGCAGGTTTAAAAGTTCCTGTTATAAGTATCGTAATCGGTGAAGGTGGAAGTGGTGGAGCATTAGGTTTAGGTGTATCAAATCGCATCTATATGCTTGAAAACTCAACATACTCTGTTATTTCACCGGAGGGAGCAGCATCGATTTTATGGAAAGACGCTACTCTTGCCAAACAGGCTGCAGAAGCAATGAAAATTACTTCTTATGATTTAAAATCTATGGGAATTATTGATGGCATTATTCCGGAAATTGCTGGTGGTGCACATAAGGATATTAAAGCACAAGCTTTATCAATCAAAAAATGTATTACAGAATCATTTGAATCATTAACGTCATTAACAGAACAAGAACTAATAGATGACCGTTATAACAAGTATAGAGCAATTGGTGAGTTTTTAGAGTTAGAAGTCTAATAATATTGATCAAACCGTCTCATTTCTTAATGTAGACGGTTTTTTCGATTAAAATCTTTATAAGGCGTGTGCAGTTTTAACTGCATTAGATTTGACATTTTATTTGCAAATAATTGATTATTAAAATTGGTGAAAAGCAATAACTCTAAGACAAAAAATAAATCCATAAATTTTGTTAAGATAATGTATTTACTTGTGTGTAATACTTACAATGACTGGTTATTCATGGTAATGTGAATATAAGAGGATGGTAGAGGAGGGGTAGACCGATGAAGAGAATTGCTGTATTAACAAGTGGAGGAGATTCACCGGGGATGAATGCTGCAGTTCGCGCAGTCGTTCGTAAGGCAAATTACCATGGCGTCGAAGTTATGGGAATATTTCACGGCTATGAAGGATTTATTCATGGTAAAATGGAATTGTTGAATTTAGGATCGGTTGGAGGCATTATCCAACGTGGTGGGACAAAACTATTTTCTTCTCGCTGTCCAGAATTTAAACAAAATGAATATCAACTACAAGGGTTAGAAAAAATGAAAGAGGCCGGCGTAGAAGCTTTAGTTGTGATCGGGGGAGATGGCTCTTACCGAGGCGCAAAAGCATTAACTGATAAAGGGTTTCCATGTGTAGGTGTTCCTGGAACAATTGATAATGATATCCCTGGAACTGAGTATACAATTGGATTCGATACAGCCATTAATACAGTAATTGAGTCAATCGATAAAATCCGCGATACGGCAACATCCCATGAGAATTCTTTTGTTGTGGAAGTAATGGGAAGAAATGCAGGAGATATTGCTCTATGGGCTGGCCTTGCTGCAGGAGCAGAATCGGTTATTATTCCAGAAGAAGAGTATAATCTTGATGAAATTATTGCAAGAATGAAGCAAGGGGAAGCACGGGGTAAAAAGCATAGTATCATTATTGTTGCTGAAGGAGCTATTTCAGCAAATGAGCTAGCGAAATTGTTAAAAGAAAAAGCTGGAATTACGACGCGAGTATCTGTACTTGGTCATATTCAACGTGGGGGTTCTCCTACTGCGAGGGATCGTGTACTTGCAAGTCGCTTAGGAGCTAAAGCCGTTGAGGTTCTACTTGAAGGTAAAAGTGGACGCGCTGTTGGCATAAAAAATCACCAAATTTATGATTACGACTTGGATGACGTATTCAACAATAAACATAAGGCTGATGTTAGTTTATATACTTTATCAAAAGAACTTTCTATATAATATGGAAAACGGAGAGAAAAATTATGAGAAAAACGAAGATAGTTTGTACAATTGGACCTGCAAGTGAGTCACCAGAAATTCTAGGAGAACTAATAAAGGCTGGAATGAATGTTGCACGCTTAAATTTCTCACATGGAACACATGAAGAGCATGCAGTTCGAATTGCAACAATTCGTGATGTTGCAGAAAAACTAAATAAAACAGTTGGAATTCTACTAGATACAAAAGGACCTGAAATTCGCACTCATACAATGGAAAATGGAGAATTACATCTTGTAGCGGGACAAGTAATTGATATTTCCATGACAGAAGTTGTTGGTAACCAGAATAGTTTTTCTGTAACTTACAGTCAATTAATTGATGATGTTGATCAAAACGACAAAATCCTATTAGATGATGGTTTAATTGAGCTTAGAGTACTTGCAAAAGATAACGAAAAAGGTTTAATTCATACGATTGTTGAAAACGCTGGCGTATTAAAAAATAAAAAAGGTGTTAATGTTCCGGGAGTATCCGTTAAGCTTCCAGGTATAACAGAAAAAGATGCACAGGATATCCTTTTTGGAATTGAACAAGGTGTAGATTTTATTGCAGCTTCTTTCGTTAGAACACCAAAAGATGTATTAGAGATTCGTGAACTTCTAGAACAAAATGGCGGTAGTCATATCCAAATAATCCCTAAAATTGAAAACCAAGAGGGTGTCGATAATATTGATGATATTATCGAAGTATCTGATGGTTTAATGGTTGCTCGAGGAGATTTAGGGGTTGAAATACCTGCTGAAGTAGTGCCATTAGTACAAAAGCAATTAATTAAAAAATGTAATAGTGTTGGCAAACCTGTTATTACTGCAACGCAAATGCTGGATTCTATGCAACGAAATCCACGTCCTACTCGTGCGGAAGCAAGTGACGTCGCAAACGCAATCTTTGATGGGACAGATGCTATTATGCTTTCTGGTGAGACAGCAGCTGGTCTTTATCCAATAGAATCAGTGCGCACGATGAACAATATTGCAGAGTACACTGAAAACTCATTAGATTATCGTTCTATCGTTGCAAAACGTAGTAAAGAAAAAGGAACTACGATGACAGAGGCGCTATCGCAAGCTGTTGCCTATACCTCTATTAATTTAGGAGTAAAATCTGTCTTAGCTCCAACTTCGAGTGGAACAACGGCAAAAATGATTGCTAAATATCGACCAGGTGTACCAATTATCGCAATTACGGATTCTATTTCAACTGCCCAAAAGTTAACACTTGTTTGGGGAGTAACACCAATTGTGACACAGCACGTTAAAACAACAGATGAAATCTTAGAACTAGCAGTTGATGAATCTTTAAAACATCAATACGTTGATCACGGAGATGTTGTTATTATTACTGCTGGTGTTCCAGTCGGAGAAGCTGGTACAACCAACTTAATGAAAGTCCATGTAATCGGTGACCTATTAGCAAAAGGTCAAGGGGTTGGTAAATTATCAGTTGTTGCAAATGCAGTCGTTGTTAAAAACGCGGAAGAAGCTGCTGCATATGATACAGAAGGATGCATTTTAGTAACAGTAGGAACAGATCGAGAAATGATGCCAGTTATTGAGAAATGTGCTGGGATTATCACCGAAGAGGGTGGACTTACGAGCCATGCCGCTGTTGTTGGATTGAGTTTAGGAATTCCTGTTATTGTAGGAGTCAAAGAAGCAACAACATTGATTCGTCACGGTCAAGAAATTACAATGGATGCCGAAACTGGTGTAATTTATAAAGGTCATGCAAGTGTACTTTAATTAACATATTTATATTTATTAATAGAAAATAGGTATTGATAAAAAAGAATTCGCGATTCTTCGCCAGGAAAGAGAGCCAAACGAAAAACAGGACTTGTAGAAAGTGAAAGAAGTTACGGCCACGATAACTTCTTGTCCAACTACAGGGCTTGTATTTACTCGTTGCAACGCATGACGGTTGCTAAACATGGCTTGTTGTTTCCTTGGGAGTACTACGCGAATTCTTTTTATTTTTTTGTTTGTTTTCTGAGAAAAAGCGATTTATTGTTAGCACTTAAGATGATTACGAAACTTTTCACCTAACTTTTCGTATGAATAAAGTAATGAATAGGAGGGACACTACTTGAGAAAGATCATTGTTAGTTTAGTGGCTGTAATTTTAGCAGAGATTGCTACTTTTATCATTGTAGGAAATTGGCTAGGTGTTATTAATACTTTGCTATTAATACTATTAACAAGCATTGTTGGAATTTATGTTGCAAAAAAACAAGGAGTTCAATCTTTTCAAAATATGAATCAAAGTATTGCAAATGGTAATCCACCAGGTGTTGCGATGATTGATACGTTTCTGATTTTCATTGGAGGAGTTCTATTATTATTTCCAGGTTTCCTAACTGATCTTTTAGGGTTTTCTTTGCTATTTCCGATTACACGTAAATGGTATAAACCAGCTATATATAACTGGATCCGTAGCAGAATGAAAAATGATCAAGTCATTATTATCAATAAGTAGACTTCTGCTTTAGTTTGACAACGATTAATATTAAAAATGGACTGATGATAATTCCATAAATACCAAATAGTAAGATTGATGCTGCGCTTATAAAGAAAGTATGGACAGTGCGAATATGGAATGTTGATGCCCACAGCATTGACTCAACAATTTGTCGTGTAATTAGTATAAATATATATAATATTATGATCGAAACACTGATAAAACTTTCTCCGACTGCAAAAAAGTAAATGGAAATCGGAATCAAAAACAAACCTATTCCAAAGAATGGGAGACTATCAGCTAACGAAATGAGAAAAGCCTTATTAATCGGATGTTCGAATTGAAGTAATGCTAGTCCGCAACTAAGTATAAAAAATGTGATAATAAATAATTGAAATTCCACAAAAATAAAATAACTTAATAAACTAGTCCCTTTTGTGAAAATATTTTTCCATTCTTGACGATATTTCTTTGGAACATAGATGAAAAACCAGTATCGATTCTTTTTTGATTCAAATAATGAAAAGTAAAATGCAACTATAAATATAAACATTTCTATTAAATATTGAATAACATCTTGTAGAAAGTTTCCAATGCCCAATATTGCTGAATCAATTAAAGTAATTGATTTATTAAAAATAGAATCAAATACAATTAAATTACTATGATTAATATCTTGTTGTAACTCTTTTACTTGTGCTGTTATTTCAGGGTAAATTGAAATTATGCTTTGAAGAGTTATATAAAAAAATGAATAAGTGATAAGAAAAATTAATATAGATATGGTAATGGCACTTAATATGTATGGTAGTTTTAATCGCTTATGACAAAAGTCCACTACTGGGAATAACAGATAGGCAAAAAATATTGCTAAAGAGATTGGTAAAACCATCCATAAAATCAAAAAATATAGTGTTAAGATCAAATACTTCGTCAGACTTTTGAATGAAAATTCGCCAATTTTATTAGTTTTCAAATTATTCACCTCTATTATTGATATTTTCACTCTCGTTCAAATCTAATAATTCTCTTTTGGGTAGATTTTTTATTTTAAAATCAAGATTTTTGTTATTTCTAGTAATTTCATTCACAAAGCCGTCAAAATTTATTATAATAACAAATGTAAGCGATTAACTTATAGGTTTATATGAGCAAACATTCTAAGTGTCTGAGAAAAAAAGAAAGCACTTACAACGAAAAAATTAAGAGGGAGCGATTTTTATGACAGCAACTCGCGGTTTAGAAGGTATTGTAGCGGCAGAGTCGAAAATTAGTTCAATCATCGATGACACACTTACATATGTAGGGTATAACATTGACGATTTAGCAGATAACGCTTCATTTGAAGAAGTAATTTATCTTTTATGGCATACTCGTCTACCAAAAGCAGATGAATTAGCTGAATTAAAGCAACAGCTTGCTGAAAATGCTGAAATTCCACAAGCTATTATTGATCAATTTAAGGCTTATCCATTAAATACAGTGCATCCAATGGCTGCATTACGTTCAGCAGTATCATTATTAGGGGTATTTGATGATGAAGCTGACGAAATGACACCAGAAGCAAACTATCGTAAAGCAATTCGTTTACAAGCGAAAATCTCTACGATTGTTACTGCGTTCTCTCGTATCCGTAAAGGATTAGAACCAGTTGCACCAAAACCTGAATTAGGATATGCTGCAAACTTCTTATATATGTTACACGGAAAAGATCCACAACCAATTGAAATTGAAGCTTTCAATAAAGCATTAGTACTTCATGCAGACCATGAATTAAATGCTTCAACATTCACAGCACGTGTTTGTGTAGCTACACTTTCTGATGTGTATTCTGGTATTACAGCTGCAATTGGCGCATTAAAAGGACCACTTCATGGTGGTGCAAATGAACAAGTTATGAAAATGTTATCTGAAGTTGGTTCAATTGAGAACGTTGAATCATATGTTCAAAACAAATTAGATAACAAAGAAAAAATTATGGGATTCGGTCACCGTGTATATCGTAAAGGAGACCCACGTGCAAAACATTTACGTGTAATGTCTGAAAAACTTACAGCATTAACAGGTAAACCAGAACTTTACGAAATGTCTGTGAAAATTCATGATATGGTAGTAGGACAAAAAAATCTACCTGCAAACGTAGACTTCTTCTCTGCTTCAGTTTATGATTCACTAGGCATTGAACATGATTTATTCACACCGATTTTTGCAGTTTCACGTACATCTGGTTGGTTAGCACATATTTTAGAGCAATATGCAAATAACCGTCTGATTCGTCCACGTGCAGAATACGTTGGACCTGGTATGCAAAAATATATCCCAGTTGATGAACGATAATTTATAAAATATGTTAAAATTGTCTGGGACTGTGTTTAAATAATGTTCATCCGGCTAAAATGCTAGCTGAATATTATAATACACAGTCCTAGACTTGTGAATATAGGAGGCAACATTCATGACTAACGGTAAAATTGTAGTAGAAAACGGCGTATTAAACGTACCAAACAATCCAGTTATTCCTTTCATCGAAGGTGACGGAATTGGTCCAGATATCTGGGCAGCAGCATCTCGTGTAATTGATGCAGCAGTAGAAAAAGCATACAATGGCGAAAAGAAAATCGAATGGTTAGAAGTTCTTGCAGGAGAAAAAGCATTCAACCAAACTGGTGAATGGTTACCACAAGAAACTTTAGATAAAATCAATGAATACTTAATCGCAATTAAAGGACCTCTTACTACTCCAATCGGTGGCGGAATTCGTTCTTTAAACGTAGCATTACGTCAACAACTTGACTTATATGTTTGCTTACGTCCAGTACGTCACTTCGACGGTGTACCATCTCCAGTTAAACGTCCTGAAGATGTAGATATGGTTATTTTCCGTGAAAACACTGAAGATATCTATGCTGGTATTGAATACGAAGCAGAATCTGCAGATGCTAAAAAAATCATCAACTTCTTACAAACTGAAATGGGTGTTAATAAAATCCGTTTCCCAGAAACTTCAGGTATCGGTATTAAACCAGTATCAAAAGAAGGTACAGAACGTTTAGTACGTTCAGCTATCGAATATGCAATCAAACATAATCGTCCATCTGTTACTTTAGTACACAAAGGTAACATCATGAAATTCACAGAAGGTGGATTCAAAAAATGGGGTTATGAACTAGCTGAAAGAGAATTCGGTGACCAAACATTCACTTGGGAACAATACGATCGCATTAAAGCAGAACAAGGCGTAGAAGCTGCAAATAAAGCACAAGCTGATGCTGAAGCTGCTGGTAAAGTTATCGTAAAAGATTCTATCGCTGATATCTTCTTACAACAAATTTTAACTCGTCCAAGAGAGTTCGATGTAGTAGCTACAATGAACTTAAACGGTGACTACATTTCTGATGCACTAGCTGCACAAGTTGGTGGTATTGGTATCGCTCCAGGAGCTAACATCAACTACGTAACTGGACATGCTATTTTCGAAGCAACTCACGGAACAGCTCCAAAATATGCTGGTCTTGACAAAGTTAACCCATCTTCAGTACTTCTTTCAGGTGTATTAATGCTTGAACACTTAGGATGGCAAGAAGCTGCAGATTTAATTACTAAATCTGTAGAACAAACAATCTCTTCTAAAGTAGTAACTTACGACTTCGCTCGTTTAATGGAAGGTGCTACTGAAGTTGCATGTTCTGAATTTGCTAATGAATTAATCAAAAACCTTTAATTTACAATATAATTATTTATATTGATTGAAATTATAAGTTTTGAGTGCTAAATATTTGATTTTAGTGAATGAAAGTAACAAAATATAATTGATTAAAAGGGGAAGTGCTTTATGCATCTTCCTCTTTAAATTTCTCTTCATTCTTACAACCTAAATCAAAGGAGCGTACTCAAATGACAAATTTGAAACGTAAAAAAATCTCTGTAATTGGTGCTGGTTTTACGGGTGCTACTGCAGCATTTTTAGCGGCACAAAAAGAACTTGGAGACGTCGTGTTAGTTGACATTCCACAAGCTGAAAACCCTACAAAAGGAAAAGCTCTTGACATGTGGGAAGCTGCTCCAGTACAAGGCTTTGATTCTCATGTAAGAGGGACTTCGAATTATGAAGACACTGCAGATTCTGATTTAGTCATTATTACTGCTGGTGTTGCTCGAAAACCAGGAATGAGCCGAGATGATTTAGTTCAAATTAATCAAAAAGTAATGAAGTCAGTAGCGTCTGAAATTTCTAAGTATTCACCAAATTCAATTATCTTAGTTTTAACCAACCCAGTAGATGCCATGTCTTATACAGTATTCAAAGAGACGGGTTTTCCAAAAAGCCGGGTAATTGGTCAATCAGGTGTACTTGATACAGCTCGTTTTTGTGCATTCGTTGCTGAAGAATTAAACATTTCAGTTAAAGATATTAAAGGTTTTGTATTAGGGGGACATGGCGATACAATGGTTCCACTTACTCGTTATTCCTATGCGGGTGGTATTCCACTAGAGACTTTAATTCCTTCTGAACGATTAGAAGAAATTGTACAACGCACACGTGTTGGCGGTGGAGAGATTGTAAACCTTTTAGGTAATGGTTCCGCTTACTACGCTCCTGCTGCTGCGTTAGTGGAAATGGCAGAGGCCATTATTAAAGATCAAAAACGTGTATTACCTTCAATTGCCTATTTAGAAGGTGAGTATGGTTACGAAGGCATCTATTTAGGGGTTCCAACATTACTAGGTGCGAACGGTATTGAAAAAATCTTTGAACTTGAATTAACGAATGACGAAAAAGCTGCTCTAGATCAATCAGCTGAAGCTGTGCGGTCGGTAATGGGAGTACTAGAATAATACGCTTCAGAACGGGCAGGGACAAACCTTGCTCGATTTTTTTTGGCACTTACTCGAAGAGTTTCCATATAAATGCTTTTGGGTGTAACAATACTTCTTCGAATTGATCTTGTTGATGATACGCTAATTGGGTGCTTGAACCTACGCTACTCAGAAGAATGGGTCCCCCTTTTCTTTATTGTTATTTTCAGAAAAAATTGTTACTATAAAGTTAATCTAACAATAAAGGGGTTGCTCAATTGTTGTTACGAAAGGGTACTAAAATTGGGAAAAAGATAGATGAGCTTTCTGTTGGTGAAAGGTTAAACTTAACTGAAAAGATTGAAGATAAAGATTTGCTATTATATTTAGGACTCACAAATGATAGTAATCCACTATTTATTCAACATGATTACGCAGCAGAAACTTCATTCAAGAAACCAATTGTACCAGTAATTATGCTTAATGGCATAATTACTTCTGCTATTTCTAAACATTTACCGGGTCCCGGTTCATATATACTAGAGCAAAATATATCTTATTTATTGCCTGTGTATCATTATGAAACAATTGAAGTATTACTTGAAGTTCAGCAAATAAATACAATTGAAAATATTGTGGATGTTTTTGTAACAGCACTTAACGAAGAAAAACAGCAAGTAATTGAGGGCGTCTTTAAAGTAATGCCTCCAGTGTAATATTTTTTCTTTACTAGGTTTGAAATGGGGGTTTCAAATCAATATTTGGAGGATTCTTTTATGGAAAAAACAATACTAGTCGTAGAAGACGAATTTTCAATCGCAACGTTGTTAAAGTATAACCTTGAACGAGCAGGCTTTGAAGTATTGCTAGCTCATGACGGAAAAGTTGGGTTTGAAATGGCAATCGAAAATACACCAGACTTAATCATACTAGACTTAATGTTACCAACAATGGATGGAATGGAAGTATGTAAAGAATTACGAAGCCTAAAGAAAAACATTCCAATAATCATGCTGACTGCTCGTGATGACGAATTCGATAAAGTATTAGGTTTAGAACTTGGAGCAGATGACTATATGACAAAACCCTTTAGTCCTCGGGAAGTTATTGCTCGAGTAAAGGCAGTATTAAGACGTTTTACTCCAGTTACAATATCGGAAGAGGAAGAAGCAGAAAAGAATTTTTATCTTTACGATAATCTACAGGTATTCCCAGAACGATTTGAAGCTTTCTTAGACAATATACCACTTGAGTTTACTCCTAAAGAGTTTGAACTGCTTGTGTATTTACTAGAAAATAAAAATCGTGTTTTGACTCGAGACCAATTATTAAGTGCAGTGTGGAATTATGATTTTGCAGGTGATACTCGAATAGTAGATGTACACATAAGCCATTTACGTGACAAAATAGAAGAGAATACTCGTAAACCGAAGTTTATTAAAACAATTCGTGGAATAGGCTATAAATTTGAGGAGCCGAAAAACATATGAAAACCTTCAGTAATCGATTTTTTCTATTCTTCATATTGTTAACAGGTTCAATTTTAGCTGTCCTTGGCATGGTCTTAGGTCAGCTTTTTCCATTCTATTTGGAAAAGTACTTAGAACTTGGTGGGTTTCATTTAAGTAAAAATGAAATTGACTATTACAATACACAATTTATTATTGCATTATCTTTTTTATTGATTGTTAGTTTCCTTTTAATTAGTTTCGTTGCCTATAAGCTATTTCGAAATTTACTTGATCCTATTGATAATGTTACCCAAACTGCTCGTGAACTTACAAAAGGAAATTATCGAGCTAGAGCATATGCCAATGGGCCAATTTCAATTGTTGAGTTAAGAAATTCTATTAATATTTTAGCGCGAAATTTACAAGAAATGGTAAAAATGCGTGAAATCGAAGAAGAACGTTTAAAAACATTAATTGAAAATATGGGTAGTGCACTCATTATGATTGACCGTGAAGGAAATGTGTCCATAGTAAATGGTAAATTTTTAGATGAATTTGAGTTAACGTTTGATGAAGTTCGAGGGAAAAGTTTTTTAACTTTAGGGCTACCGGAAGAAATTGAAAAGTTTATTGATCATGTATTTTTAACTGAACTTCCCTATAGAAAACAAATAGAGGTTGTCGTTGATCAAGAAATCTTTTATAAGCAAATCTATGGTGCACCAGTAGTAGGAGAGCATGGTAGATGGCTTGGTGTCGTAATTGTCATGCATGATATCTCAGAACTTGTTCGTCTAGAGCAAGTAAGGAAGGACTTCGTTGCAAACGTATCACATGAGTTGCGTACGCCTATTACATCTATTAAAGGATTTTCTGAGACATTGTTAGATGGTGCCTTTAAGGATGAAAAGATGTTACTTTCATTTTTAGATATTATTTATCAAGAAAGTAATCGTCTACAAATGCTAATTCAAGACTTACTGGAGTTATCAAAAATCGAAAGACAGGGATATACAATTTCATTTAGTCCAACAAGCTTACAGGAAGTACTGATTCGTGCAGTAGAACTGACAAGTCCAAGGATGGATGAAAAGAATATGCAATTTGCTGTAGATATCAAGAGAGATGTAATGGTTAATGGTGATGCTAATCGGTTAATGCAAATTTTCACCAACCTAATCACGAATGCTATTACGTATTCACCAGAGGATACGACGATTACGTTACGAATTAAATATACCGATGAATATGGAATTGTTGAAGTAGAAGATCAGGGAATTGGAATAGAAAAAACTGAGATCGCTCGTATTTTTGAACGATTCTATCGTGTTGATAAGGCTCGAAGTCGTAACAACGGAGGGACAGGCCTGGGTCTGGCTATTGTGAAGCATTTAGTAGAAGCACATCATGGGAAAATTTATGTAGAAAGCACAGTTGGAAAGGGTAGCTGTATGAAAGTATTTATCCCGATTCACAAGTTGTAAACTTAACAATACATTAACATAACTGTGATACTAACTTCACATTTTCCGAATATAGTTATTAATAGAAACCCCCCTGTTTCAGATTTAGTAATTAGCATAGTGCATAGACAGTAAGTCTAAGATAGCGAACGATATTTCGTTCGCTATTTTTTTTTGACTCGGCTTTACTTAGGTGTCTTACTATTCTTACAGGAAATGGGTCACTAGTTTTATAAAGCTTCTGTTCTAATGATTACAAAAGATGGATTTTTGAAACTTTTTCTCTTTTATTACGTAAATAAGCATAAGATTACACAAGTTTTACAAAAAGTTTGATAGGGGGAACATTATGAGTGTTAAACGAACTTTAACTATTACGGGATTAGGGATCCTAGCTATTATTTTACTTATATCGGTATTTTCAACTTGGTACACAGTAGATGAATCAGAACAAGCGGTTGTGATCACTTTTGGCCGAGCAGATGAGACGATTACTGATGCAGGATTGCACTTCAAATTGCCTTGGCCTGTTCAAAAGGTGGAAGTATTATCGAAAGAAACGTTTAGTTTACAGTTTGGATATGAACAAACTGAAGACGGAGAACTGATTGCATATGATGATGAAACAAAAATGATTACTGGAGATGAAAATATTGTTCTAACTGATTTAGTTGTACAATGGAAGATTACAGAGCCTGAAAAATATTTATTTAACGCACAAAATCCAAAGGAAATATTACATAATGCCACATCGAGTGCTATTCGTTCGATTATTGGTAGTTCTACTATTGACGAAGCCTTGACAGATGGGAAAGCAGAAATTGAAGCAAGTACAAGAGATCTACTTGTCACTTTAGTTGATAAGTATGATATTGGGGTCAGTATTCTAGGAGTAAAACTCCAAGATGTTGAATTACCAAACGAAGAAGTTCGAGCTGCTTTCACTGCAGTGACGGATGCGAGAGAAACTAAAAATACAAAGACAAATGAAGCAAGAAAATATGAAAACCAACAATTGAGTGAAGCTCAAGGGGAAAAGGATGCGATTATTTCAAGGGCAGAAGGGGAAAAAGTGGCTCGTATCCAAAAGGCTCAAGGGGAGGTCGAAGTATTCAATAAATTATACGAACAGTATCGTGGTAACAAAGAAATTACACGTCAACGATTAATTTTAGAAACACTTGAGAATGTATTGCCAAATGCACAAATCTATATCATGAACGATGATGGTGAAACATTAAAGTATTTACCGCTACAGCCAACAGTAAATTCAACACCAAAGACAACTGAAGAGAATTCTACTGAAGGGAGTGCTAAGCAATGAGTAACAACAATAATCATAACCAATTTGATGGTGATTTAGAGAAATTTGTTCGTGGGCTTTTTGGAGAGAAGAAACAAAGAAAGAATAAGATATCTAACATTCAAGATGCCAAGATTGAGAAAGGGAAAAAACCAGTTAATCTTCGCCAATGGGGAAAATCAGCAATTCTTTTAACAGTAATTTTTGCAGTGCTGATTATTATTATTGCAAATATTTATGTTGTGAAAGAAAACGAATATAAAGTCGTACGTCAATTTGGTGAAGTCGTAAGATACGAAAAAGAACCAGGACTACATTTCAAAATTCCTTTTATTCAAAGTGTAACAACTTTACCTAAAAATTTAATGACTTATGACATGACTGAAGAAGAAATTAATACATTAGACAAAAAACGTATTATCATTGATAACTATGCAGTTTGGCGCGTAACTGATCCTAAAGCTTTAATTTCAAACGCTCGATCATTAGTAAATGCGGAATCCCGAATGGAGGAATTTATTTACTCCGTTATTCGTACTGAGCTTGGTCAATTAAATTATGATGATATCATTAATGATGAAAATTCCTCACGTGGAAGTATTAATGACCAAGTAACGCAAAAAGTAAATGAGTTATTAACAAAGGATAACTATGGAATTGAAGTAGTAGACGTGCGTATTCGTCGAACTGATTTACCGGAAGAAAATGAGCAATCTGTCTATACTCGTATGATTTCAGAGCGTGAATCGATTGCTCAAAAGTATTTATCTGAAGGGGATGCAGAAAAGCGTAGAATAGAAGCACAAACTGATCGACAAGTAAAAGAGTTGCTTGCTACTGCTGATAAAGAAGCATCTTTAATTATTGCTGCTGGAGAGTCAGAAGCAGCTAAAGTTTATAACAGAGCATTTTCGAAAGACCCTGAATTTTATGAGTTATATAGAACACTTGAATCTTATAAGAAAACGATCGGTGATGATACTGTCATTATTTTACCTTCTGATTCACCATACGCACAAATATTATCTGGTTCTTTGGACTAAATATAAGCTACAGTAAAGTAAATTAATAATCGATTCTACGTTAAACAAGGGACTTTTAATTAGTCCCTTGTTTTATTTTTATTTTCGAAAAACCTCTATTACTCTGTCAATAACAATATTTACTACTTTATATTAATATAATTCTTGTTATAATAAATAGGCATTGTTTATTCTATTAATCTAAAAAGAGAGGGATGGTTGTTAATGCAAAATTTGAATAAATGTATCCAAAATATACTATTAGCGTTTGTAATGTCTTGTTCGATGACCGCTTTATATAGTCAAACACCATACTCTTGGATGAAAGTGGAAATCTTCAATATTCCAGTTATGTTTATTATATTATTCCCTTTAACTTTACTAATTTCTGAAAATGTAAGAAGCAACTTTAAAAAAGTGCTTAAGTTTGAAGCAAGAAAAGACAAACGACCAATGTGGCAAGTTGGAATTGGAATGATTTTTTACTTTGCGCAAGTAGGTGCGATTGAAGTATTTTTCAGATCGCTGATGTCGTATAATCTTGGTGGAATGCCTCTATATTTAGTTTTTGCATTCATTAATGCATTCCTACTCACAGTTATTTATGAAGAAATTTTTTATAAAAACCTATCTAAAAATACAATCAAATCCAAATAAATGAAAATAATAACACGTATTTGTCGTTTTACGATGAATACGTGTTTTATAATGGAATTAAAGTTCCTTTCAAGCTAAAGTTAAAGCAAAAGGGTAATTACTTACATACCAATTACGAGGAGTTATTTGAATGACAAAAGAAAAGTTATTGCTATTAGATGGAAATAGCTTAGCATACCGTGCATTTTTTGCATTACCTCTACTTACGAACGAAGGTGGAATCCATACAAATGCTGTATATGGTTTTACCACAATGTTACAAAAGATTTTAGAAGAAGAAAAACCAACGAAAATGCTTGTAGCTTTTGACGCAGGAAAAACAACATTCCGTCATGAATCTTTTCAAGAATATAAGGGTGGCAGACAAAAGACACCACCGGAACTTTCAGAGCAGTTTCCTTACCTACGCAAATTAATTGATGCCTATCAAATTAAACGCTACGAACTCGAAATGTATGAAGCTGATGATATTATTGGTACTTTAGCAAAAAGTGCGGAGAAAGAGGATTTTGATGTCGTCATTGTTTCGGGAGATAAGGATTTAACGCAACTGGCATCTGATCGCGTTAACGTTTACATCACACGTAAAGGGATGACAGACATTGAACACTATACTCCGAGCCATATCGAAGAAAAATATGGATTAACACCAAATCAAATTATCGATATGAAAGGTTTAATGGGGGATACATCTGATAATATCCCGGGAGTTCCTGGGGTTGGAGAAAAAACAGCCATAAAACTTTTAAAAGAGTATGGAACTGTTGAGAATTTATATGATCAAATTGAAGGCATGAAAGCTTCTAAAATGAAAGAGAAATTGGTAGCGAACGAAGAGCAAGCGAAATTAAGCAAACAGCTTGCTACAATTAATACGGATGCACCAATTACTATTACATTAAATGATTTAGCCTACCCCGGACCAAATGAAGAAGAAGTACTCAATGTATGGCAGGAACTTTCATTTAAATCATTAATTGAGAAAAGCGAATTCCAAAGTCAAGTACATGAAACAAAAGAGATCTCTTTTTCAATTGTTGATGAAGTTTCAACAGACTTATTAAAGGACCAAATGGCTGTTCATGTTGAGCTTGAAAATGATCATTATCATACATGTAAAGTTTTGGGTATTGGTTTATCCGATGGCGAAAACAATTTGTTTGTTCCTTTTGATGTTGCGGCAAAAAGTGAACCATTACGACTGTGGCTAGAAGATGCAACAAAAGAGAAATATTTATCTGACAGTAAAGTAGCACAGGCAGCTATACAACGTTATGGTATTTTTATAGAGGGTGTTGCATTTGACCTATTGCTTTCTTCTTACATTGTAAATCCTGCAATTTCTGGAGAGGATGTAGCGATCCTTGCAAATGAATTTGGTTATCGTGATGTTCAATCTAATGAAGTTATTTATGGCAAAGGGGCAAAACGAGCAGTTCCATCGATAGAGGTCCTTGCAGAACATGTTGCAAGAAAAGCTCTTGCTGTCTGGACACTTAAACCGACATTAGAAGATAAACTCAGTGAAAATGAACAATATAATTTATATAAAGAATTAGAATTGCCGTTAGCTTCTATATTAGGAAAAATGGAAAGCGAAGGTATACTTGTAAATATTAGTACCCTAGAAAAAATGGGACAAGAACTTACAGAAAAGCTAGTCGTAATCGAAAAGGAAATTTATGATTTAGCAGGGGAAAAATTCAATATTAATTCGCCTAAACAACTAGGGGTTATTTTATTTGAAAAGCTTGAATTACCAGTTATTAAAAAAACGAAGACTGGTTATTCCACAGCTGCAGATGTACTTGAAAAGTTAGAATCAGAGCATGATATTGTAAAACATATTTTGTTATACCGACAATTAGCAAAATTAAACTCAACGTATATCGAAGGGTTAACAAAGGAAGTTCATCCTGAGGATAGTAAAGTGCATACAACATTCCAACAAGCTCTTACTTCAACAGGACGACTCAGCTCAACAAATCCGAACTTACAAAACATTCCAATCAGATTGGAAGAAGGACGAAAAATACGTCAAGCATTTGTACCATCTCATGAGGGGTGGGTGTTATTCTCTGCCGACTATTCACAAATTGAACTAAGAGTATTAGCTCATATGTCAAATGATGAAAATTTAGTTGATGCATTTAAACAAGGAATGGATATTCATACTCGTACAGCCATGGATGTATTTCACGTTTCAGCAGATGAAGTAACGTCTGATATGCGTCGCGCAGCAAAAGCTGTAAACTTCGGGATTGTATATGGAATTAGTGATTATGGGCTATCTCAAAACTTAAATATTACACGAAAAGAAGCGGGTCAATTTATTGATAAATACCTACAAAGCTTCCCAGGCGTAAAAGAATATATGGACACAATTGTCCAAGAAGCAAAACTAAAAGGATTTGTTACAACTATCCTTAATCGACGTCGTTATTTGCCTGATATTTCAAGCTCGAATTTTAATTTACGTAGCTTTGCAGAACGAACTGCAATGAATACACCAATTCAAGGTAGTGCGGCTGATATTATTAAAAAAGCAATGATTGATATGGATGCACGATTGAAAAAAGAAGGATTAAAATCGAAGCTACTTCTACAAGTACATGATGAATTAATCTTAGAAGCACCTAAAGAAGAGATTGAAATTTTAGAACGTATAGTACCAGAAGTAATGGAGAATGCCATTGAGTTAGCAGTTCCTTTAAAGGTAGATTTCTCTTATGGTGACACTTGGTACGAAGCGAAGTAAGGGAGTGATCATGTGCCTGAATTACCAGAGGTTGAAGGAGTCGTTCGGGCGCTCGCTCCAACGATTGAAGGGAAGACAATTGATCGAGTTGAATTATCAAATACGATCTATCAATCCTTTTCTGAAGGAAAGCAATGCATAGTAAAAAATATAGAACCCCAAACTTTTGAACAAGTAATGTGTGATATGAAAATCAAAAAAGTAATTCGCCGTGCTAAATATATCTATTTTGAGGTTGAAAAAGGTGGACAATCCTATTTATTTGTTAATCATTTAGGAATGACGGGTGCATGGTTCGTTGTACAACATCTAAATGAAATAACAGAGGGGAAATTTCGAAAGCACATACATGCTATATTCTATTTAACTTCAGGAGAATTGCTTGTATTTTCGGACATACGTCGATTTGGTGAGATGCGATTCATTTCCAGTATTGAAGATCACCCACCATTACTTCAAATGGCACCTGAACCGTTTGATGAAAGTGCTTGCGAACACTTCTTAAAAAAATGTGAGCTACCAAAATTTCAAAATAAGCCAATAAAAGAAGTGATTATGGATGGTCATGTTATTTCTGGATGCGGCAATATTTATGCAACGGAAGCATTATTTAAAATGGGCATTCATCCAGGAAGAAAAACTAGTCGTATTAGTAAAGAAAGAAAAGTTCAGCTTTTTGAAACCATTCGTACGATCTTATTAGAAAGTATAGAAATGGGAGGGTCAACTATTTCGGATTATCGAAATATCAATGGCGAGGCTGGAGGAATGCAACATCGTTTAAAAATGTATGGAAAAAAGATCTGTCCTAATTGTAGTTCGAATACGAAATCTATGACAATTGCAGGGCGAACATCCGTTTATTGCCCAAAGTGTCAACATTAAGGTGTGTTTAATAAATGATTATTGGATTAACAGGAAGTATTGCAAGTGGAAAAAGTACAGTAGCCAATATGTTAAAAGCATATGGCTTACCAATTGTAGACGCAGATTTAGTTGCGCGGGAGGTAGTTGAACCCGGAACTCCTGTCTTAAAAAAAATTGCTGAAGTCTTTGGACAACATATTCTAACCGATGACGGCCATTTAAATCGTGGGAAATTAGGGTCCCTTATTTTTCATGATGAAACGAAAAGAAAGATGTTAAATGATATTATTCATCCAGCAATACGCCAAGAAATGCTACGTAGACGTGATGAATTTATTGCAAATGGAGAAAAAACAGTGATTATGGATATCCCACTGTTATTTGAGAGCAAACTTCAACATTTTGTAGAAAAAATCTTAGTTGTTTCAGTTACTGAGGAAATTCAATTAAAAAGATTAATGGATCGTAATCAATTAAGTAAAGAAGAGGCACTTGCTCGAATTAGTACTCAATTGCCTATATCTTTAAAAGAACAAGGTGCAGATGCTGTAGTTTATAACAATTCCACTTTTGAGGAAACTAAAAAGCAATTAGAAACGATTTTAAAAAATTGGAATGTTTTATAGTACAGAGGGAAATTTTCGAATCTATGATTGAAATGAAGGTCGTTATACTAATGTGTAACGGCTTTTTATTTTTGAACACTAATGTTAGGTCGGATATTTTTTTGAATTGATGTTGTTTTCAGAAAATAACAACTTTTTATTTACCTTAATATTATGTTCACCTTTTTCGATAATGTGCTATACTAATTGGGAGAAAAGTAATCATAATTATTCGTTATAAACGGGAGGATATTTTATAATGACAGTTTCTATTGCTATTAATGGATTTGGCCGAATCGGTCGTATGGTTTTCCGACAAGCAATCGTACAAGATAATCTAGATGTTGTGGCAATTAATGCAAGTTACCCAGCTGAAACTTTAGCACATTTAATTAAGTATGACACAAATCACGGTATATTCGATGGTACTGTTGTTGTAGAAAAAGACGCACTAATTGTTAATGGTAAACGCGTACAACTTATTAGTGAACGTGATCCATTACAATTACCATGGAAACAATTAGGTGTTGATTTAGTAATTGAAGCGACAGGTAAATTTAACGAACGTGATAAAGCTGCAATGCATATTGAAGCTGGTGCTAAAAAAGTAATTTTAACTGCACCTGGTAAAAACGAAGATATTACAATTGTTATGGGTGTTAATGATGAGCTACTTGATATTAGTAAACATGATGTTATTTCCAATGCATCTTGTACAACAAACTGCTTAGCTCCTGTAGCGAAAGTCTTAAATGATAAATTTGGTATTGAAAGCGGATTAATGACAACTGTTCATGCTTATACAAATGACCAAAAAAATATTGATAATCCACATAAAGATTTACGCCGTGCACGCGCATGTGCTCAATCAATTATACCTACTTCAACAGGTGCTGCAAAGGCATTATCTTTAGTGTTACCTGAGTTAAAAGGTAAATTACACGGTATGGCATTACGTGTACCAACACCTAATGTTTCATTAGTTGACTTAGTGGTAGATTTAGAAAAAGATGTTACAGTGGAAGAAGTAAATGGTGCATTCAAAGCAGCAGCAGAAGGCCCACTTAAAGGGATCTTAAACTTTACAACTGAACCATTAGTTTCAACTGATTATAATACAACAACTTATTCTTCAACTGTAGATGGACCTTTAACAATGGTAATTGGTTCTAGAAAAGTTAAAGTACTTGCTTGGTATGACAATGAATGGGGTTACTCAGCACGTGTCGTTGACTTAATGCAAAAAGTTGTGAAAGAATTAGAAAAAGTAGTAGTATAACATAGTTTTAACAATTTTAGTTAAATCGTATTTAATATTCTTAAAAAGGTAGAGGATTCTCTGCCTTTTTTCTTTTATATTCGCTAAATTATAATAAATATATTAAAATGAACTTCTACATAAACCATAGAGTTGTTTCTATGGGAAATAAATTTGTTATAATGAAATAAAAAGATTGAATCAGGTGAATTTTATGAGATGTCCAGCTTGTCAATTCAACGGTACACGTGTAATTGATTCGAGACCCGTTGATGATAATAAAGAAATTCGGAGAAGGCGTGAATGTGAATCTTGTGGTTTTCGATTTACAACCTTTGAAAAAATTGAAGAAACTCCTTTAATTGTTGTTAAAAAAGGAGGTTCACGCGAAGAATTTAGTCGAGAAAAAGTATTGCGCGGACTAATTCGAGCTTGTGAAAAGAGGCCAGTACCGCTAGAAACGCTAAATGAAATGGTCATGTCAATCGAAAAAGATTTAAGACGTTTAGGCAATGCGGAAGTTCATTCTGAGGAAGTTGGAGAAATGGTGATGGACAGGCTCGCACAAATCGACGAAGTAGCATATGTTCGATTTGCTTCTGTATATAGACAGTTTAAAGATATAAGTGTATTTATCTCTGAACTAAAAGAATTGCTTCAACGTCAGTCAGATGAGAGAAAATAAAAATTAGGAGGGATAAAATGGTTCATTTGTATAAAGAAGTACAACCACTGGATCATTTTGAAATCCAACTCCCTCATTCATTATCAACCAATGAACGACAATTAATTACGCTATTTTACCAACCTTTAACGGGGCCGGAACCAATTAGTTTATTTTTAACATTGTGGGCGGAGGGTGAAGACCCTACAAATACATTGTTGACACATTACCATTTAATGAATGTGTTAGACATGTCAATCGGAAAAGTGTTTGAAGCGCGTATTGCTCTCGAGGCAATTGGATTACTTCGTACTTGGAGAAAAGATGAAGAAAATGGGCGAAGTTTTATTTATGAATTAGTTAGGCCATTAGATGCTACTTCTTTCTTTGACGACCCATTATTATCGATGTTTTTATTTAGTAAAATTGGCGAGCAATCATATCGGAAGTTAAGAAAACGATTTATTAAACCGGATCATAAACAAGCATATCAAGAGGTTTCCCGCACCTTTATTGATGTTTATAAACCAGTGCATACAAATGTTCCACAAGATCTTTTGGAACATGAAGGGAATAAATCAAAAAAAAATTACCCGTTTTATTACGCTTCTTTTGATTTCAACTTATTAATGTCAGGTTTGTCCGAACAACTTATACCTTCTAGTTCAATAACTGTTGAAATAAAAGAGAGTATTGCAAAGCTTGCATTTTTATATCAACTAACACCTTTAGACATGCAAAAGGTAGTCATATTAGCGCTTGATGATCAAATGAATATATCACGTGAACGTCTAAGAAAAGCAGCAGCCGATTTTTATAAATTGACTGTTTCAAAAGATGCACCAAAATTGGAGAAAACATTTAATCAGCCTAGAGAGCAACAGCAACTGCAACAGTCTCAATCTCTTACGAAAGAGCAAGAACTTCTTCAATATTTAGAAAAGACACCACCAATTCAAGTCTTAAGGGATATTAATAATGGGAAAGAACCGCTAACTTCATCGGTTGAATTAGCTGATGATTTAATCCTGAAGCACGGGATGCCAGTTGGGGTCGTGAATGTACTACTTGAATATGTCATGCTTACCACGGATATGAAGTTACCAAGAAAGTATGTTGAAAGAATTGCAGACCATTGGATTCGCAAAAACTTAAAAACAGCAAAAGAAGCAATGGAACTTGCACGAACTGAGCGCGACCAATACGTTCAATGGAAAAATGAAAACGACAATAAACAGCAACCAAACACGGTCTATAAAAAGTCGAATCGTAAAAATACAAGAAGAGATGAACAAGTTCCAGAATGGTTCTATAAGCGAAATGAACCAAAAACTGAAGAAGAACAACAGTCGGAAAACTCCGCAATTGATTTTGAACAAGAACGCCAAAAAATATTACAAAAATTAGGCGTACAAGAAGATGGGTAGGTGAAATAAAATCGAACCAATTAATAAAGCATTACAAAGAACAATACAAGTACCTTCTTTTCAACAACGTTATAATGCTATTCGTCAAGAAATATTAGAAAATGAACAAGTACAAAAATTCTTAGCGGCGAATGACAAAGTTGTTAATAAAGAAATGGTTGATCGAAGTTTGCCTAGGTTGCATGAATATATCAGTCAATCTACGTCTTGCTGTAAATGTGGTACAACAGAACAATGTACAAATTATTTAAAAGGTTTCGTTCCTAAACTTGTGATTTCTCATAATTTAATTGATGTGGAATATGAGCGTTGTGAGCAAAAAATGATTGAAGATGAGCGTCGAATTGTTGAAGATATGATTTCAAGCATGCATATGCCAAAGGATGTTCTTCAAGCAACGTTAAAAGACTTACAGATTGACAATAGATCACGAATCGATATTGCGAATAAAGCAGCTGATTTTATAGCACAATATAAAAGTACAGGTGAATTACCTTCAAAAGGCTTTTATTTATATGGTGAATTTGGTGTTGGTAAATCATTTGTATTAGGTGCAATTGCAAATGAATTAGCAACCTTAAAAGTTAGATCTGTAGTAGTCTTTGTCCCAGAATTTTTCCGTGAAATGAAAAACTCAATTCAAGATCAATCATTACAAGAAAAAGTGGAATATGTGAAAAAAGCGCCAGTTCTCATGTTAGATGATATTGGTGCTGAAACAATATCAAGCTGGACGCGCGACGAAATTCTCGGTACGATTTTACATTACCGTATGAGTGAGCAATTACCTACGTTTATAACATCGAATTTTGACTATAATGGATTAGAGCATCATTTAGCACAATCATCGCGCGGTGATGTAGAAGTAGTAAAAGCTGCCCGAATTATGGAACGTATTAAAGCAATTACGATTCCGATTCAAATGGGTGGGTCAAACCGTAGACGATAGCAATCGAATTTTGGAGATTGCAGTTGCATTTCCGTGAATTCGAGCGTATACTTTCAATGTAAATATTTATCGATATACTTGCTTAGAAGAGGACAACAAGTTTGTGACACGACTTGAAGAGAGGGAGGCCTTGGCTGGAAGCTTCCTAGTACGATCGCAACCTTTACTACCTTGGAGCATTGATGGGGATAATCCATCAACGTTGAATCGGTACGTTAACCGACCTAGAGCTTCGTCCTGAGTGTATACTCGGAAGGAAGAAGGGTGGAACCACGAGCATACGCGTCGTCCCTTTTATTAGGGATGGCGCTTTTTTGTTTATGGCGAGATTTCCTATATTCGATATGGGTTATTATTCTTGTTATGCGTGGCTTCTACCAAAGGTTTTGTAATTTATTTTAATTAACCAATAAAGGAGATACTAACATGTCAGAAGTAATCAAATTAACTTTCCCAGATGGTGCTATAAAGGAATTTGAGCGCGGTACATCAACAGCAGATGTTGCTGGATCTATTAGCCCGGGTCTTAAAAAGCAAGCTCTTGCTGGTAAGTTAAATGGAACACTAATTGATTTAAAAACACCAATCGAAGAAGATGGCGCGATTGAAATTATCACACCAAAATCAGAGGAAGCTCTTGAAATTTTACGTCACTCTACTGCTCACTTAACAGCACAAGCTGTAAAACGTTTATTCCCAGATGTTAAGCTAGGTATTGGTCCAGTAATTGAAGGTGGTTTCTACTACGATATCGATTCACCAACTCCTATTTCAGCAGAAGATCTTCCAAAGATTGAAAAAGAAATGAAAAAAATCATTTCTGAAAATATCGAGATCGATCGCAAAAATGTTACTCGTGATGAGGCGCAAAAAATTTACGAGGAAATCGGTGATGAATATAAATTAGAATTACTTGAAGCAATTCCAGCTGATGAACAAGTATCGATTTATTATCAAGGTGATTTCTTTGATTTATGCCGCGGTATTCATGTACCTTCAACAGGTAAATTAAAAGAGTTTAAATTATTATCATTAGCTGGTGCTTACTGGCGAGGTAACTCAGATAATAAAATGCTTCAACGTATTTACGGTACTGCATTCTTCAATAAGGAAGATTTAAAACATCATCTTCAAATGCTTGAAGAAGCAAAAGAACGTGATCACCGCAAAATTGGTAAAGAATTAGAATTATTCACTTTATCTCAAACTGTTGGTCAAGGGTTACCTCTTTGGTTACCAAATGGCGCGACAATCCGCCGTACAATTGAACGTTATATTGTCGATAAAGAAGTGCGTCTTGGTTACAAACATGTTTATACACCGGTGTTAGGTTCTAAAACTTTATATGAAACTTCTGGTCACTGGGATCACTATCAAGAAGATATGTTCCCTCCAATGGAAATGGATAACGAAACATTAGTATTACGTCCAATGAACTGTCCACATCATATGGAGGTTTATAAATCATCTATGCATTCTTACCGCCACTTACCAATTCGTATTGGTGAATTAGGAACAATGCATCGTTATGAAAGTTCAGGTGGGCTTTCAGGTTTACAACGTGTACGTGGAATGACTTTAAATGATGCACACATTTTCGTTCGTCCAGATCAAATTAAAGAAGAATTCAAACGTGTTGTTGAATTGATTTTAGACGTTTATAAAGATTTTGATTTAAATGATTATAAATTCCGCCTATCTTACCGTGATCCACAAGATAAAGAAAAATATTTTGATGATGACGCAATGTGGGAAAAAGCGCAAAGTATGTTAAAAGAAGCAATGGATGACTTAGGATTAGACTATTTCGAAGCTGAAGGTGAAGCTGCATTCTATGGTCCAAAACTAGACGTACAAGTGAAAACTGCTATAGGTAAAGAAGAAACATTATCAACAGTTCAACTTGACTTCTTATTACCAGAACGCTTCGATTTAACATATATCGGAGAAGACGGTAAACACCATCGCCCAGTTGTAATTCACCGTGGTGTTGTATCAACAATGGAGCGCTTTGTGGCCTTCTTAATTGAAGAGTATAAAGGAGCCTTCCCAACATGGTTAGCACCAATTCAAGTAGAAGTGATTCCTGTATCGAACGAAGTACACTATGACTATGCTCGTAATGTAGTGGAAAAATTACAAGCTGAAGGTGTACGTGTTGAGATGGATGACCGAGAAGAGAAGCTAGGTTATAAAATCCGCGAAGCTCAAATGAAAAAAATCCCTTATATGCTTGTTCTAGGGGATAAAGAAGTAGAAGGAAATGAAGTTAATGTACGTCGTTACGGCTCAAAAGACTCTGAAACAATTTCATTTGATGAATTCTTAGCTAACATTAAAGCTGAAATTACAAAATAATTTTCTAAACGCATCGACATTGTCGGTGCGTTTTTTTAGGAATTCCATGTCCACACAATATTAGTAAATTGAGTAATACAGAATGAGATCATAAAAAAATACACTTTTATTAATTTAGTACTTTACCTTGCTCGTATGTATGGTATAATAAATCTCGTCGATAAAATAGTTTTGGAAAAGTTAATTATTTATTTGACATTCAATTACCTAGATGATAATATTGATTAGGTTATGAATACAAGTTTGTGGTTGAAGTAGAGGCTGCCCGCTTCTCACCTGCTATAACGCTAACGCTGTTAACAGGTATTTACACGTTGAATTGATTATACGCTAAACTATGCGTATGTATATACAGCGGGCGGACATCTTCTAAAAATGTCCGTCCTTTTTTTATGGACATACATAGGAAGTGTACCGTTCAACCGGGCAACTTGCCCAAACCATGTATTCGCGACACAATCTCGGAGGTGGATTAGTATTAGCAAAGACATGTATGTAAACGAAGGCATTCGCGCACGTGAATTACGTTTAATCGATCATAATGGTGATCAACTAGGAGTAAAAACGCGTAACGAAGCGTTAGATATTGCCGCTCGTGCAAACTTGGATCTTGTCCTAGTGGCTCCTCAAGCCAAGCCGCCAGTCGCACGTATCATGGACTATGGTAAATTTAAGTTCGAACAGCAAAAGAAAGATCGTGAAGTTCGTAAAAATCAAAAGATCATCAATATTAAAGAAGTTCGTTTAAGTCCAACAATTGATGAACATGATTTCCAAACAAAATTACGTAATGCAGTTAAATTCCTTGAAAAAGGCGATAAAGTAAAATGCTCATTGCGTTTTAAAGGTCGTGCTATTACGCATAAAGAAATTGGTCAACGTGTTTTAGATCGTTTTGCTGAAGCTTGTGCCGAAGTAGCTACGGTAGAACAGAAGCCGAAGATGGAAGGCCGAAGCATGTTCTTAGTTCTACAACCGAAGAACGAGAAAAAGTAATATTGACGAATAGTTTAGGAGGAAATTCGATATGCCAAAAATGAAAACTCACCGTGGCGCTGCGAAGCGTTTCAAAAAAACGGGCAAAGGAAAATTAAAATTTGACCGTGCTTATGGTAGCCACTTATTCGCTAACAAATCAACAAAACAAAAACGTCACCTACGTAAAGGTAAAGTAATGACTTCTGGTGACTTCAAACGTATCAGATCTCTATTAACTTACATGAAATAATTCATTTTATGTAATACATTGTTCGTGATTTATATTAAACATTCGGAAGAATTAGCAGGAGGTAATTAGTATGCCACGCGTAAAAGGCGGAACAGTAACGCGCAAGCGTCGTAAAAAAGTTTTAAAATTAGCAAAAGGTTATTTTGGTTCAAAACATACATTATATAAAGTAGCTAACCAAGCTGTAATGAAATCAGGTCAATATGCATATCGTGACCGTCGTCAAAAGAAACGTGATTTCCGTAAATTATGGATCACTCGTATTAACGCAGCAGCTCGTATTAACGGTCTTTCTTACAGCCGTTTAATGCATGGTTTAAAAGTAGCTGGTATCGAAGTTAACCGTAAAATGTTAGCTGATCTAGCTGTAAACGATGCAGCAGCATTCGCTCAATTAGCTGACTCAGCTAAAAAAGCGGTAGCGAAATAATTTAATTCACTTGTGAATTAAATTATTTCTGCACCGAAAGCAAAGCGACAGGAGCAGTATATTAATAAAGGCGGTTTATTCCGTTTACAGGACAAAGCCCTAAGGGTTTTGTCTTTTTTTATGGACACGAATGTAGGATTTTAAGTATTCCTGTATAATAGAAAGTTGGAGGTGGTCAAGGTGGGAAATGCATTATTAGCATACATAGTTGTTATGTCACTTGTATTACTCATTATGATGAGGATTGATAAAACGCGGGCAAAAAAGCATGAATGGCGTATTTCTGAAAGAACTTTATTTACCATTGCCATTTTAGGTGGTGCAACTGGCGGAGTATTAGGGATGTATTTATTCCGACATAAAACGAAACATAATTCATTTGCCTTTGGTTTTCCATTAATTACGGCAATTCATTTATTTTTACTAGCACGTGTATATCAACTTTAATCATTCCTGTATTAAATATGGCATCAAAATTTAGCGAGCGGTAGTAGTTGGAAGATTGTTAAAATGAAAATAATTTATGTAAGGTAAATTCAACGTGCTTTAAATAATGAAGAAATCATCATACTAGACTGTTCATATAAATATTGGAACAAATATATAAAATAAGAGGATTGTCAAACATGCATACTTTGTGCAATGAAAGACAATCCTTATTTTTGTGTCGCAAAAAACAGAGAGTGCTTTTCAATTTTCTTTCATCAATTGTTCAATAGGATTTTTCCAATTAATTTTCGCCTTTGGATAATTCATTAAAATTTCTTTTTCTAAGTATAAGAAGTCTTCTTTTGTTAATCCTTGAAGACTCATTGCATCGTGTACCCAAACAAAAATGGAAACGACTTCAAAAGCATCATCGGTTGTACCTAGATATTTCTCACCTTCAAAGAGGGCACCTTTATAAGAAATAAAAAAGTTCTTTCTCACGTTTTTTACATCATCATAAAAATAGTATTGACCTTTTTCGTAAGCATCATCTAATTTTCGTTTTGGGTCTGTTAAATAACGCACTATTTTATAGAATATATAAATAATCAGCGCGATTATTAATATGCGAAGTAGAAGAAGAGCCAATTAAAGTTCCCCCTTGTAAATAGGTTGTAATTTCCTTTACGATTATAGGGGTAAATAAGTTTCATTTTTTTGAAGAAATTGAGGGATATTTTATGGAATTAAAGAAATTGTTTGAGATGCAGCGAGAATTAGATTCGTTTATTGAAAAGAATCAAAATATTAAACATGATGTATTTGTGGAAAAAGGGTTAGCGTTAATGATTGAACTAGCAGAACTTGCCAATGAAACACGCTGCTTTAAGTTTTGGAGTACGAAAGGTCCATCCGAAAGAGAAATAATTTTAGAAGAATTTGTTGACTCGATTCACTTTTTACTTTCATTAGGTAATGAAAAAGGATATTCATTTGAACGATGGCCAGAAACACAAACGAAAGAAGATTTAACAAAATGGTTTTTACGTACACAAGATGTCATTTTAACTTTCATTCATAATCCTACAGAAGAGGGCTACGGTGCCATTTGGCAGTGCTATGGTGTATTAGCTTACAACTTAGAGTTTACTTTAGAAGATATTATTAATGCATATCTTGAAAAAAATGAAAAAAATTATGAACGTCAACGAACTGGTTATTAAGGGCAATTAATTCTAAATCAGCAATAGTAGCGCTATAATAAGATGAAATTATTTAGGAGGGCGAAATAATGGCCGAATTAGATCATACTCTGAATATGTTAAAGGAATTAACTGATGCCAATGGGATTGCTGGAAATGAAAAAGCACCTCGAGAAGTCATGAGACGATATATTGAACCATTTGCAGACGAAATTGAACAAGATAATTTAGGTAGTTTAATTGCCAAAAAAGTAGGGAATGAAAACGGACCTAAAGTAATGATTGCAGGCCATTTAGATGAAGTAGGCTTTATGGTAACTCAAATTGATGATAAAGGTTTTATTAAGTTCCAAACAGTTGGTGGTTGGTGGAGTCATGTTATGTTGTCTCAACGAGTCACAATCACAACACGTAAAGGTGAAGAAATAATAGGGGTAATTGGATCTAAACCACCGCATATTTTACCTGTAGATGCACGCAAAAAGACTGTAGACTTAAAAGATATGTTTATTGATATAGGTGCAACCTCTAAGGATGAAGTTTTTGAGTGGGGGATTCGACCAGGGGATATGATTACACCCTATTTCGAATTCAATGTCTTAAAAAATGAAAAGATGTTATTGGCAAAAGCGTGGGATAACCGAATTGGTTGCGCAATTGCCATTGATGTATTACGTCAATTAAAAGACGTGAAACATGAAAATATCGTATATGCTGTTGGGAATGTTCAAGAAGAAGTCGGTCTTCGCGGTGCAAAAACAGCAACCTTTAAAATTCAACCTGATATCGGCTTCGCAGTTGATGTAGGGGTAGCCGGTGATACCCCAGGAATCACAGCAAAAGAAGCTTCTTCAAAATTAGGGGATGGTCCTCAAATTATCATTTATGACGCTTCAATGGTTGGTCATAAAGGGTTACGTGACTTTGTAATAGATATTGCTGAAGAAAATAAAATACCTTATCAATATGAAGCAATTCCTGGTGGAGGAACAGATGCTGGTTCCATTCATATTACAGCTAATGGTGTACCTGCAATGTCTATTGGTGTTGCTACACGCTACATTCATTCTCATGCAGCCATTTTACATCGTGATGACTACGAAAATACGGTTAAATTAATTGTAGAAATCATCAAAAAGCTAGACCGAGCAACGGTAAACAAAATTATATTTGACTAATAAAAGAGCTAATTAAGAGCCGATCGGAACCAAACCTTCTATACATGATCAAAAAGAACATTTGAACGAAGATGATTAAAATCTTCGTTCTTTTTATGTCTTTTTTTATAAACGATGCATATATATAGTAAGGTTGTATCATGAATAAATTGCATATTAATGGAATTTCGAATATTTATTAATATACTCTTGTTAATTGTTTTGATACATCAATTTTCTGAGAATTACTGCAGTATTTTTATACTAAAAAAGTGAATATCGAATAAATTAAGGGATGTGTTAAAAATAATAAAAATGCACTTGATTTAATAAATATACATATGTATAATGAATTACATCATCATCGAAATAAGGGGCGGAATATTATGAAACTTTTAGAAGAGGTACAGTTAAAATTGGTAACAAGTTTAAAAGGGAAAGACTTATTAACGTTACTTGATTATACAAGCGAAGAAGTGGAAGATTTAATTACATTAGCAACACAGTTAAAAAAAATCACTAAAGCGGGTAGATGCCCTAAATTACTTGAGGGTAAAACATTAGGAATGATCTTTGAAAAACATTCTACACGTACTCGTATTTCATTTGAAGTAGGTATGAATCAACTAGGTGGTAAAGCCATGTTCATGCATTCTCGTGATATGCAAATTGGCCGTGGAGAGCCAATTTCTGATACTGGGCATGTTTTATCTGGTTATTTAGATGCCATTATGATTCGTGCAAATTCTCATGAAATGGTTAAAGAATTAGCAAATCATGCTACAATTCCGGTTATTAATGGACTTACGGACCTTTATCATCCATGTCAAGCACTTGCAGACTTGGAGACAATTGCTGAAAATAAGGGACAATTAAAAGGGTTAAAAATTGCTTATGTAGGCGATGGAAATAATGTTGCACATTCATTAGTGATTGCTGCTGCACATGTTGGTATGGATATTTCAGTAGCAACACCTAAAGGATATGAGCCAAATGCAGAAATTATTGAGAAAGCACAAGAAATAGCAAAAGCCAATGGAAGTTTAGTAAAAGTAACAAACGATCCAATTGAAGCAGTAAAAAATGCGGATGCAGTTTATGCTGATGTATGGACTTCAATGGGGCAAGAAGAAGAAACAGCAAAACGCTTAGTAGACTTTAAAGGTTATCAAATAAATGATGAGCTTGTACGTCATGCAAAACCAGATTATATGTTCTTACATTGCCTACCAGCTCATCGTGAAGAAGAAGTAGCTTCATCTGTAATTGATGGTCCAAATTCTTATATTTTCGAGCAAGCAGAAAACCGACTACATGCGCAAAAAGCAGTACTTGTTTCGTTACTTGCATAATGGTTTGAAATAAGTTGTACTAAAGCACATCTACGCTTTACGTATAAAGAATACAATTTTTTGGAAAAAAATATTATTTAATCTAGATTTTGGGGATTAGGTATTGTATAATTATAAAAGAAGAGGTAAGAATATACGGTTGGAATATTCTTATCTGGAAGGGTTAAAAATCTTCAATTGTGGGGGACTCGCTACAATTGTATGATATGCGATGTTGATTTCAAGATGGAAAGACGCATCGCTACATAGAAAAAAGCAATCCGGGAGACGCTGGATTGCTTTTTAGTTTGTTTATTAAGACAAACATGGCTATATTAGGTTATCAGCACATCTTTTTATATTTTAGTGTTCACCAACAAGTGAACCTTCATTAATTTGTAAATAGTTCTCAACCTGCGTATGGATCTCATCAACTGTTTTCTCTAAGGAGAAGGCTAGTTCGTTAAATAAAATACTCTGGATGAGAGTTAGCAGTTTACGATCGTACTCAGAAAACTTTTTACCATTCATTTCGATTTCATGTTTTTTACGCATAAGTGTATTCACTATTTTAGCTTTTTCAAGGCGACTACCATTCTTAGCAACTTCAGAATAGAATTGATTTCTTTGATGACTTTTTTCAATCCAATCAATCCCAGGTTCTTTAAATGATTTCAGAATGATTTCAGCTTGTTTTTTTGACATAATTTCTAACATAGAAATTGAACGATTATCAACTGGGGTACTAATTTTTAAATTTGCATTATTTAGAGGATGTAATTCATAGTACTTTTTCGTCACATCAGAAATAGTCTTTTCTGTAATATCGTCAATATGACATAATCCATGGGATGAATAAATAATTAAATCACCTTTATTAAACATTTATTTTTGCCCCCAATCTAGAATTGTCAACTAAGTTGACTATAACTAGTATAGGCTAAATTGTGTAAATTGTCAACTTAGTTGACAAATAGAGGGATAAACGAAATATAAAAAAGACTGACATTAAGTCAGCCTTTCACATTAATTTTGGAATGCTTTTGATAGTTTTTCTGTGAAAGCTTGTTGTTCATCAGCACTAGATGCTTTCCACCATTTTTCAAGGAAAACGCCTAGTCCAGGTAATAAATGTTCATCTCCACGTGAAATTGCATCTTCTACAGTATTACGAAATTCACTAGAACTGTCACCTTGAACATTTGCTGTAATTGCATCTCTAATTTGAAAATTCATACATAATCTCCTCCTCGAAGAATAGTTTGCAACATGTGGATAAAACTATGCATACAAATCAGTAAAAATTTGAAATAAATTGCATAGTTAAAAACCACAAGGGAATCCTTGCGGTTTTTAACACTTAAGCGTAAGCTAACATTCTTTCTAAAGATAATCTTGCTTGTACTGCAGTCTCTTCATCGACTTTAATAACATTTCCCTTTTGGCCATTTTCAATTAATTCTAATGACCAAAGTAGGTGAGGTAAGTCAATACGATTCATTGTTAAACATGGGCACATATTTTCATTAAGAGAAATAATATGTTGATCAGGATGCTCTGCGATAATTCGTTTCACTAAGTTCATTTCAGTTCCAATCGCCCAACTTGAACCTGCAGGAGCATTATTAATGGCATCTACGATATATTTGGTAGAACCGTTGTCGTCACTAGCTTCGACAACCTCATGACAACATTCAGGATGAACAATAACTTTCATTTCAGGATATTTTTCACGAACTTGTTGAATGTTTTCCACTGTAAAGCCTTGGTGTACTGAACAATGTCCCTTCCAAAGGATGACTTTAACAGCATCCAGCTCGCCTTCATATTCAAGCTGTCCACTAATTGGATTCCATACAGCCATTTGGTTTAATGGGATGCCTAAATCAAAGGCCGTATTTCTACCTAAATGTTGATCAGGTAAGAAGAATAAACGTTCATTTTGTGTAAATGCCCATTCCACCATTTTTTTCGCATTTGATGAAGTAACACATGAACCACCATTGCGACCAGTAAATGCCTTAATGGCAGCAGTGGAATTTACATATGTCAAAGGGATGATTGTATTTCCGAAAAGTTTAACTAACTGTTCCCAAGCTTCTTCCGTTTGATAAATGTTTGCCATATCTGCCATAGAACAACCAGCACGCATATCTGGAAGATAGACAACTTGCTCATCTGTAGTAAGCATATCTGCGGTTTCAGCCATAAAATGAACACCGCAGAATACGATATGTTGTGCTTTTTTATTTGCTGCTGCAACCTGAGCTAACTGAAGCGAATCTCCAATTGCATCAGCGAATTGAATCACTTCATCTTTTTGATAATGGTGTCCAGGGATAAATAATTGATCCCCTAATTTTTCTTTTATTTCACGAACACGGGCCTCCATTTCAGCACGGTTCATTTTTCGATATTTTTCTGGTAGCATGCCACTTGTTGGGATTGCGCAAGTTACAGACATATTAATAAGCTCCTTTCGTTTGCACTAAGGCACTAATATCTAACGCTTTAACGGAATGAGTTAACGACCCAAGAGAAATCCATTGGATGCCACTTTCAGCGTAAGCACGAAGGTTTTCTAATGTAATCCCACCTGATGCTTCTGTTATTACATGGTCGGGAACAAGGGGTAACCATTCACGAATCTCTTCAGGGGTACGATTATCAAACATGATGATATCCGCACCAGCTTCAATCGATTCAAGCAATTGTTCCTTCGTCTCAATTTCCACTTCAATTTTAACGGTATGTCCAATTTTCGATTTTGCTATTTGCACGGCGTTAGTTATGTTACCCGCAAAAGAAATATGATTATCTTTTAACATAATGCAATCATATAAACCACTTCGGTGATTAAATGCGCCTCCAGTTCGAACCGCATATTTATCTAACATTCTTAATCCAGGCATCGTTTTTCTTGTATCACAAATTTTAGCGTTTGTTCCTTCTGTTAATAAAGTGGCGTTGAAGGCATTCGTTGCAATTCCACTCATACGTTGAATTAAATTTAGTACTACCCGTTCTCCAGTTAATAGACTTCTGAAAGAACCCTCAATTATTGCAATTTCGTCACCTTTTTTTAATCGACTACCATCACTTTGTAAAAGCGTTACCTTAAGAGTAGGGTCGATAATAGAAAATCCAGCTTTGATGATTTGCTCTCCACAAAAGATTCCTTCTTCTTTTGCATAAAATGTAAATGCGCCCTGTTCAGTAGGTGAGAATAGAAGTTCACTGGAAAGATCGCCATCTCCTATATCTTCATTAAAGAACTGCTTTAACATATCTTCTAATTTGATTATGTTCATAGAGATTGTCCCTCACATTCATTGTTCCTTTAGAAAAAATAATCCATTGTTTTCCCAAAGTTTTGCTTGATTCTTGATAATCTTTTCGAATATGTGCTCCTCGTGATTCTGTTCGAGCTAGAGCTGCATTCGCTATTAATGTCGCTGAAATATGCATAAAAAATAACTCTAGTTCATTACGACTTAATGAATCCGTATTTAAGGTTCTAACTATTTTATAAGAAGGAAGTTGTTTTATTAAACTCTGTAATCCTTCTGAATCCCTAACTATACCTGCAAGTTCTAACATTTTATTTTGAAGTGTTCTAACAGAATGTAAATTTAAGTGAAATGGTTTCTTTTGTTGCTTTATTGGTTGGAAGTTCTGTTGTAAAGTGCCATTTGTTAATAAATTTTCAGCCATTAACTTACCGAAAGTAACCCCTTCTAATAGGGAGTTACTAGCAAGTCGATTTGCCCCATGGACACCGGTACAAGCAACCTCACCGACAGCTAGTAATCTAGGAATACTTGTACGACCGTAACAGTCAGCAACAACCCCACCCATAAGAAAATGGCTACCTGGAGCAATGGGAATTCTCCCCTCAGTAATTGAAACACCATGTTCTTCACATAGTTTCGTTATAGTAGGAAACTTTTCTTCAAAATGATTAATTTCGGATATATCTACGTACACATTATTTCCTTTTGCTCTTTCTTTGTACATTTCATAAGCAGTGATATGTCTTGGCGCTAAATCACCTAGTGGATGAATACCTTGCATAATTTTACGGCCGTTATCATCGACAAAATACCCACCCTCACCGCGGACTGCTTCGGAAACTAGCCCTCTTGATTTACCATCTAGATATAATAAACTTGGATGGAATTGGATAAATTCCATATCTGCAATTTCTGCACCTGCTAAATAAGCGAGAGCTATTCCATCACCATAACTATTAGAAACATTGGATGTACATGCATATAGAGCACCTGCTCCACCCGTTGCTAAAATTACGTATGATGCGAAATAACAATTTTCTCGATCCTCCGTTTTCGTTTTAACCCCGATACATTCACCGGCCTGATTTAAAAGAAGTTCAAAAGCAAATTCAAATGAATGAATATGAACTTTTTCTGAGAGGTTTGTTAGCAAATAGTCAACTAATGCTTTTCCTGTCGCATCTCCACCAGAGTGAACGATACGTGGTTTACTATGGGCACCCTCAAGACCTAAAGAAATAGAGCCATCAGGAGTACGATCGGTAGGAAAGCTTTCATTGATCATTTGTTTAATCGTTTCCTTACCTTGAATTACCAATGTTTCTACATTTTGTTCTGCATGATGATGTTCCCCTGCGATTAACGTATCGCTAATATGGTATGAAATATGGTCGTCTTCACTTGTTACAGCTGCAATTCCACCTTGAGCTTTATAGGAGCTACCATTTGTTATTTCTGATTTCGTCACAAGGTGAACGTCAAAACGTTGAGATAAAACTCGTGCTGCTTGTAGTGCTGCAACACCACTTCCTATAATCACGATGTCAGTTTTGATATTCATTTAGCTACCTTCTTTACAGTTGTCTTGACACATATCTTTACATAAAATTAAAGAGATTACAAGAGTTTATTTCATACATAAAATGGGCAAAATTCCACTCTTGTAGAGAATGTTTTAACGAAATACATCAAAAATTTGTTACAATCTAATTGACTTTTAAGATGAAATTTATTGATTTGAAACGAGGATGGAAACCAATGATTTATCTTGATTATGCAGCGACTTCACCGATGACTGATGCAGCAGTGGAGGCATATAGTCACGCTGCAAAAAATATGTTTGGAAACACTTCTAGCTTGCATGATGCAGGTGGCGAAGCAGCTTATCACTTAGAGAATGCACGAACTATCATTGCCAATAAATTAGGTGTAAACCGAGATGGTATCGTCTTTACAGGTAGTGGAACAGAGGGGAATATTTTTGCAATTCTTTCGTTAGCTCGTGCGGGAAAAGGGAAGCACATCATTACATCGGCAGCTGAACATACAAGTGTTCATGCTGCAGTGAACACGTTAGAGCGAGAAGGTTACCAAATTACGAAACTCCCATTTACACAAGACGGGATTATAGATCTTGATCTTCTTGAGCAATCTATACGTGAAGATACAGTATTGATTACTATTCAGCATGTTAATTCAGAGATTGGATCGATTCAACCTGTGGAAAAAATATCACAAATAGCAAGGCGTCACAGTATTCCTTATCATGTTGATTGCGTACAATCATTCTGTAAATTGCCAATTGAAGAATTCTCTAAGTTTGTCGATGCAATCACTATTTCCGCACATAAAGTAGGTGGACCAAAGGGGTGTGGAGCGATTTACATTAATCCAAGACGCAGAATATCACCTGTATTTCCTGGTGTCACCCATGAAAAAGGGGTGCGCGGAGGTACTGTAGACACTCCGTCTATTGTTGCAATGGCAGTAGCGGTAGAACAATTTCAATATGATGTTAACTACTATTGGAAATTACGTTTGCAATTAAGTAAATTGATTGAAGACTCTAACTGCACTTTAATTGAGGCTCCAAAAGAAAACCAATTACCGAGTATATGTGGACTTTGTTTAAATGGGATAGAAGGTCAATTTGTTATGCTAAAATTAAATGAAGAAAGTATTTGTATCTCAACAGGAAGTGCATGTGATATAAATAGCGCATCTGGTACGAAAGCAATTTTAGCAATGGGTTACAGCTTAACCACAGCACGTCAATTTTTCAGAGTTTCCTTTGGCCCAGTAACAGTAGAGGCTCAAATCGAAAAATTGGGTGAGGAGCTTATGAAAATTTCAAAAGACATCAATATGTAATGTGTAGGTTTGTACAGTATGGAATAATTGCTGTACAATTAACTTTTAAGAATTGAAACGAAATAAAAGGCGGTTAATTAAATAGGATGAAACGTATCGAATCGACACAAAACTCATTAGTGAAACATTGGAAAAAACTTACGACTACCCGTAAAGAAAGAGAAAAAACTGGGGAATTCATTGTAGAAGGATTTCATTTAGTAGAAGAGGCATTAAAGAATAAGGAACAAGTTGTGCAAATCATTATTCGTGAAGATGTAGAAATACCGCTTCTGTGGCCAACAGATAATGTCACAATCATTGAAGTCTCGGATTCTGTCGCTAAGGAAATTGCTGAAACCGAACAATCTCAAGGAATATTTGCACATTGTAAACAACTTGAGGTAAGTGAAGAAAGTCAATCTAAATGGCGGAAGGTACTATTGGTTGATGCTGTTCAAGATCCTGGGAATATTGGTACGATGATTCGTACTGCTGATGCAGTAGGAATTGATGCGGTTGTTTTAGGGAAAGGCTGTGCAGATGCCTATAACCCAAAAACCGTTCGCTCTGCACAAGGATCCCATTTCCATATACCTATTGTAAAAGGGGACTTGCTTGATTGGGTAGATGATTTACAAGCTAAAGGTGTTCCGGTTTATGGAACAGCGTTAAATGATGCTATTCAATATACAGAAGTGGAATCAACGAATCAATTCGCTTTAATCGTAGGGAATGAAGGTAGTGGAATCGACCATAAATTACTTGTAAAGACAGATAAAAATGTGATAATCCCAATCTTTGGGCAAGCTGAATCGTTAAATGTTGCAGTTGCAACAGGGATTTTGTTATACCAATTTGTTCGATAATTTAGCTAAAATTACAAAAACATGCGGTAATAATGGAGATCAATTTATTAATAATCACTTTTTGGTAATATTTCATATACTTGAAACAAAACTTTAGTTGTCGTAGAATGTTATTGTTATTAAATTATTCTTTATTAAAAAAATAATAATTAAATGCGTTCTAGCGAGAAGAGTAAATATTCAGTGCATGTTTTAGGGAATGTGAGCCTTGACTGAAAGCTTACATAGCGTGCAGAATATCGAAGTTCACCTCGTAAGCAGCTTCCGGGACCAGCAATTTGCTGTAAAGGAATGCCGGCAATTTGTCGTTATGTAAATGAAGTGATTGTGAAGTGCAATAACTAGGGTGGTACCGCGAATTCAAACCTCGTCCCTTTTTTAGGGATGGGGTTTTTTATTTTGCTTATTTTTAATTGTACCGGTTATGTAAGTTGAAGGAAACGACTAAACTCAAAACTTACAATCCTTCAAGAACAATTGATACAGTAAATTTTTTAAGGAGGTTTTCAAATGGAACAGCAATTAAAGCAATTAGAACAAGAAGCTTTAGAGAAATTGCAAGCGGCTACGAGCTTAAAAGAATTAAATGAAGTTCGTGTCGCTTACTTAGGAAAAAAGGGACCAATCACAGATTTATTAAAAGGGATGGGGAAATTATCTCCAGAAGAACGTCCTAAAATGGGAGCACTAGTAAATACGGTGCGTGAATATGTGACGGCTGAATTAGAGAAAAAGGCAGCTGTTTTAGAAGAACAAGCAATTCAGGAACAACTAGAAAAAGAATCGGTAGACGTTACATTACCTGGTCGTAAAATCAAAACAGGAAATCGTCATCCTTTAACGAGAGTTATTGAGGAAATTGAAGATTTATTCGTTTCTATGGGTTATGAAATTGCAGAAGGACCAGAAGTTGAAAAAGACTATTACAACTTCGAAGCATTAAACCTTCCTAAAGGTCATCCTGCGCGTGATATGCAAGATACTTTTTATATTACAGAAGAAACTCTTCTTCGTACACACACTTCACCTGTTCAAGCTCGTACAATGGAGCTGAAAAAAGGTGAACCAATTCGAATTATTTGCCCAGGTAAAGTATTCCGTCGTGATAATGATGACGCAACACATTCACACCAATTCATGCAAATTGAGGGCTTAGTAATTGGGGAAAATATTCACATGAGTGACTTAAAAGGAACTCTTGATGCGTTAGCGAAAAAGATGTTTGGAGAAGAACGAGAAATCCGTCTACGTCCAAGCTTCTTCCCATTCACAGAACCATCTGTTGAGGTAGATGTTTCATGTCATAAATGTGGTGGTTCAGGGTGTAACGTATGTAAACATACAGGTTGGATTGAAATCTTAGGTGCCGGCATGGTACATCCAAATGTATTAGAAATGGCTGGATATGATTCGAAGAAAGTATCTGGATTTGCATTTGGAATCGGTGCAGAACGTATTGCTATGTTGAAATATGGAGTAGATGATATTCGTCATTTCTATACAAATGACAATCGTTTCTTATCACAATTCCATAGAACAGAAGGGTAAGGGGGTACGAATATGTTAGTTTCATTAAATTGGTTAAAACAATATGTTGATATAGAAGGTTTAGCACCACAAGAATTAGCGGAAAAAATCACGCGTTCAGGAATTGAAGTGGATGCAGTAATTGACCGATCACAAGGAATGACAAACATCGTAGTTGGGTATGTTGTGTCAAAAGAAAAACATCCAGATGCAGACAAATTAAACGTTTGTCAAGTTGAGGTGGGTGAAGGGGATGTACGACAAATTATTTGTGGTGCTCCTAATGTAGATGCTGGTCAAAAAGTAATCGTAGCTTTACCGGGTGCACGCTTACCAGGTGGCATTAAAATTAAAAAGGCAAAAATGCGTGGTCAAGAATCAAACGGTATGATTTGTTCATTGCAAGAACTAGGAGTAGAAAGCCGTTTAGTACCAAAAGCATATGCAGAAGGAATTTATGTATTACCAGAAGATGCAGTGCCAGGAAGTGATGCATTAGAATTAGTTGGATTGCGTGACATAGTTTTAGAGTTAGGTTTAACACCAAATCGTTCAGATGCTTTATCAATGCTTGGTGTAGCTTATGAAGTGGCTGCAATTTTATCGAAAGAAGTAAAACTTCCGGATGTACAATATGAAACTGTTTCTGAGAAAGCAGAAGATTATTTAAAACTTCGTGTTGATGCATTAGAAGAAAATCCTTTGTATGCTGCAAAAGTAATTAAAAACGTAAAAATTGCTGAATCGCCACTTTGGTTACAGCACTACTTAATGGCTGCTGGTGTGCGCCCTCATAATAATGTAGTGGATATTACGAATTACATTTTAATGGAGTATGGCCAACCATTACATGCGTTTGACTATGATTCACTAGAAACGAAAGAAATCGTTGTTCGACTTGCCAAAGAAGGCGAGAAAATCATTACATTAGATGACCAAGAACGTACATTAAATGATCATAATCTTGTGATTACAAATGGTTTAGAACCAGTTGCTATTGCTGGAGTAATGGGTGGTGCAAATTCTGAAGTTACTGAGTCAACTACAACGGTAGTAATTGAGGCAGCGTACTTTAACGGTCAATCTGTTCGCCGTACTTCAAAAGAAATTGGCTTACGTTCAGATTCATCTGCTCGCTTTGAAAAAGGTGTTGATCCAAACCGTGTCATCCTTGCAGCAGAACGTGCAGCCCAATTACTTGTCGAACTTGCTAATGGTGAAGTGCTAGAAGGTACTGTTCTAGTTGATCAATTAGATAAAACACCTGCACGCGTAGTAGTGTCACCTGATTTCATTAATACTCGTCTAGGAATGAAAATTTCATTAGAAGATATGCTCGCTATTTTAGAAAGATTAAAATTCGATGTAGAAGCTGCAAACGGTTTACTCATTATTGATGTCCCAACTCGACGACAAGATATTAAAATCGAGGAAGATATCGTAGAAGAAATCGCAAGGCTCTATGGTTATGATGAGATTCCGATTACCCTTCCTGAAGGAAATACTCAAATTGGTGGGCTAACTCCTTACCAATTGAAACGTCGTATAGTGCGCAATTTCATGGAAGGTGCTGGACTTTATCAGGCTGTAACGTACTCATTAACTTCGGATGAATTGGCACAAAAATTTGCTCTTAAAGCGGAAGAAACGACTAGACTATTGATGCCAATGAGTGAAGAAAGAGCAACTCTACGTCAAAGCTTAATTCCACATTTAGTTGAAGCTGCAAGCTATAATATAGCACGTTCAGCTGAATTAGTTTCCTTATATGAAATTGGATCTGTATTCCTTGGTCAAACAGCAGAAGAACTTCCATATGAAGAAGAACATCTTTCCTTCATCGTAACAGGTAAATGGGTTGACAATTCGTGGCAAGGTGAGAAATTAAATGCAGATTTCTTTGTAGCAAAAGGAATTGTTGAAGGATTATTTGAAAAATTAGGGTTAACTGATCGAGTTTCTTACAAAAAAGCATCTGTCGATGGATTACATCCAGGTCAAACAGCAGCTATACTACTTGATGGTGAAAAAGTTGGACTTATCGGTGGACTTCACCCGATAGAACGTAAGAAATATGATTTAAAAGAAACATTCGTTGCTGAATTAAACTTAAAAGCAATTATTGAAACGGTAACAGAAGAGTTAGTATATTCTGCTGTGCCTCGCTTCCCAGCAGTTACTCGTGATATCGCATTAGAACTTGACCGCAATAAACCAGCGGGAGAAATCGAGAAAGTTATTCGTGACGCTGGAACAAAATTATTAAAAGATGTAAAAGTGTTCGATGTATATGAAGGTGATAAGATGGAAGCTGGTAAAAAATCTGTTGCCTTCTCATTAACGTACTTTGATCCAGAACGTACGTTAACGGATGATGAAGTAGTAAATGCCCATAATAAAGTATTAAAAGCATTATCTGAAGCGGGTGCAGAAGTACGATAAGCTAAAGTAATTGCTTTACCTGGGCTTAATATATTAGTAATACTGAAATTAGAAAAGAAGAGTTGCCTTTATTTGGCTAACTCTTCTTTTATTATCTTTGACTGAATGAAGCCAACTATTGTGCCGATGACTCCACTAACTGTATGTACTAGGGCATACGTGTAAAAATTAAAGAAAATATCATATGTAAATTCATTCATTTGTGAAAACTTATCGATTTTAATATTGGTTTCCAATGAAGTAATGACAGTGTTTTTATAATCAATCACAAGGTAGAATAGAACTGCAATCATAAAAAGTCCACCAAAGATTGTAATAATTTTCATTACTTTGTCTTTCCCTTCTTTAATCCGTACAAGGAAAAAGCGATACGTAGTAAAAAGGCTTAAAAGTAAAAATGGAGTGACAATTACGATTCCAACTAAACCTAAATTGCCATTAGCGGAAACCCCTTCAGGTTGTATGGTAAAAAATTGTTGAATAATTAAAAATCCGATTAAAGTAATTCCTAGACTTATTAGCCAACTTAGTTTAAGCATAAATTTCAATTCCTCTCTTTAATACAAAGAAGTAGGTCTTATTATTAAATAAGTAAATTTTATTTGTCTGTAAACAAAATGTAAACAATATAGTTTTCATGGAAGTTGATGAATCAATCAAAATGCATTCAGTACCTGTATGGTATGGTATAAAATTACCGGATCTGAAGAAGGGAATATTTCTTTTTTCTAGAAAATATGTAATAAGTAGTTTAATATTTTTATCATTATAATTTTAAAGTGTAAGAAAGTAAAAAGTGAAAAAAGGAGATATCAAATGCTTCAATCAAATGATACGGTTCTAGTTTTAATTGATATTCAAGGAAAACTAGCTCAAATTGTAAACGAAAGTGAATTTATTCTTAATAATATTGAGAAAGTAACAGTAGGTGCTAGATTGCTAGATTTACCTGTACTTTGGTTAGAGCAATATCCAAAAGGGCTTGGGCCTACTGTAGAACAAATTTCACAACATCTCACGGATTTAACGCCGATTGAAAAAATTACTTTTAGTGCCTATGATACACCAGAATTTGTTACACAGCTAGAAGCAACAGGAAGAAAGAAAGTATTGATTGCGGGAATTGAATCGCATATTTGTGTTTATCAAACAGCTGCTCATTTATTAGCAAACAATTATGAGGTAGAAGTGTTGGTTGATTGTGTTTCATCACGTACTGAACGAAATAGTCAAATTGGTATTCAAAAAATGACGCAATTAGGAGCGAAAGTAACTAGCGTAGAAATGGCACTATATGAAATGCAACAAATTGCTAAGGGCGATACGTTTAAAGCAATAAGCAAGTTAATTAAATAAGAAGAAGGGGCAATTATTTTGCCCCTTCTTCTTATTTTTTACGTTTTAAGTTGATAATCTTCTTTGCTTTCTCCGTATTGGCGAAGTGCCATTTACTAATCGATTTTAATTGTTCTTCTCCATGTTTTAGCCAGATCTTTGCGGCCATTTCGTCTACTTTATTACTTGCACCTTTTTGTAGGGTAATCCCAACTTCGGAAGAAAGACGATCCATTTCTTTTAAAAAGGCATAGCGCGCTAAAATTGAAGCGGCAGCTACAGCGACATGAAATTGCTCAGCTTTCGTTGAAAATAATACATTTTCACGGATTATTTCCTTTTCATTTTTAATGTGCTTATAGTAAGTATCACGTTCAGCAAACTGATCGATTAAAATATAATCTGGTTTTTCCGGCTCGATTTTTTTTAAAACATGTTTTAATGCCTGATTATGGAGCATTGCTTTTATTTTACCTTGTGAATAGCCTTTTCCCTGAATTTCATTATACTTGGTATTGTTTAAAGTTAAGATACTGTATGGGCAGACAAGCATTATATCCTTTGCCATTTTTAACATGATTTGATCTGTCAGCATTTTAGAGTCTTTTACGCCAAGCTCGCGAATCAGCTCAATTTTATCTTTTGGTACGTATACTGCTGCAACGGTAACTGGGCCAAAATAGTCCCCAGTTCCAGTTTCATCGGATCCTATAACGGACATGATGTGGAAATCTTCCGGAAGTTTGTCCCCTTTAGTTTTAACTGGAGAATTTGATTGAGGGGAAGTAGTAGTGTTAACTATTCCAAATTTACTTGCCTCTCTTTCAGCTCCACTTCCTTGAAACATCACTTTGCCTGATTTGTAGACGGTTATAGCAGTATCAGGGAGTTTGGCAGCAAAGATTACTCCGGGTGCATTCCGGTCAACCTTAGAAGCTGAATAATATGCTTCCACTTCCTTTTGTTTTTCATGTGAAAGTACTAATACGATATTTGACATAAATTCGTTCCTTTCATGATCAGCTACTGATTTGCGTAAATAAGTTCCAGGTTACATTATGATAGTAATAAGCTTTCCATGAAACACAATCATCAATAAAATATAACATAAATTTCTTCGATTCATTCTCCTCTAAACTTGTTATCTTCCTCAATTTTACATTAATTTAAAATTTTATGAACTAATAAAATTCGTCAAATAACAGCATATTTCCCGCGCGAGCTACTTACATAGGAAGGTAAATTCAAGTAATGAATTGGCTTTAACTCGATGGTTATGTTGCCTAATTCAAACATACAATGGTATGATAGGTATTATATATAATTTTGTAAAAAATTCTAATCTAGTAGGGAATTGTGTCGCTTTATTGGATAATTGCTACTTTTAAAACATATAAGTTTAACTAAGTTAGCTTACTTAAACAATTCATGATCATTGTTTACGTTTTGTAGGGGGTACCACATTGGCTGAACAAGAAAAAAATCGAATATCGGTGGATATTTACGGTCATACTTATAAAATGGTAGGGACTGAGTCTACTGGCCATATGCGTTTAGTAGCTTCCATAGTAGATGATAAAATGAAAGAAATTAGTATACATAATCCAACCTTAGACACTGCAAAACTAGCGGTCTTAACAGCAGTTAATACTGTTAATGATTTTTTAAAACTAAAAGAACAAGTGGAAAAGCTCGAGGAAGAATTAAAAAGATTAAAGGGTTGAAGTGAATGCTAGATTTAATACTAATTTTAATTTTTGCTGCTAGTTTACTTGTAGGAATTAAAAGAGGCTTCGTAGTGCAAGTCATTCACCTTGCGAGTTTTTTTATTGCACTAATTGTTGCCTATATATACTATAAACCTTTAGCAGATAAATTTGTCCTATGGATACCGTATCCAGGGTTTACTGAAAATGCATCCCTGACATTGATGTTAGATTCGCTTGATGTCGATCGTACATTTTATCGAGTTATCGCATTTGCTGTCATATTTTTTGCGGTGAAAATTGCATTGCAAATTGTGGGATCTATTTTTGATTTCTTAACATACCTACCTATATTGAATTCTATTAACCGTGTTTTGGGGGCTGTTCTTTGCTTCGCAGAATTTTATTTTGTTTTATTTATTGCGATGTATGTAATTGCTCTGATTCCCGTTCCATCAGTTCAAAATTTCATGGGAAGTTCGGTGATTGTTGGATTTATGCTTGAGCATACTCCAGTATTATCAAAACTGTTTCAACATTGGTGGTACATTTATACTGAATAAGCGAATATTCTATTAGCTTCTCTCGAATCGAGGGAAGTTTTTTAACTTCATTCAAGGAACCGAATAAAATAAAGTTGATTTATGGAAAGAAGGGAATAACGTGAATAAAAAAATTGTAATTCAAACATTAGAAAAAATCGCATTATATTTAGAACTAAAAGGTGAAAATCCTTTTAAAATATCAGCTTTCAGAAAGGCTGCAGCAGCTCTTGAGACAGATGAGCGTAGTTTAAGTGCCATTGGTGATATAACAGCCATAAAAGGTATTGGGAAAGGAACAGCTGCTGTAATCCAGGAACTTATAGAAACAGGCGAGTCAACACAATTAAAAGAGCTTGAAGATTCTGTTCCCAAAGGATTAATACCACTCTTAAAATTGCCTGGTTTAGGAGGTAAAAAACTTGCGAAACTTTATTCGGAACTTGGTGTAGATGGAATTGATAGTTTAAAAGAAGCTTGCTTATCTAACAAAGTGCAAAAATTAGCCGGCTTTGGTGCAAAAACAGAAGAAAAAATATTAAAAGAACTTGAACAGTTTGGTTTGCATAATGAACGTCATCCATATTGGTCATTAGAGCCGATCGTTGAAGAGATTTCAAAATTACTTTCGTCCATAAAAGAAATTCAAAAATTTTCAGTTGCAGGAAGCTTTAGAAGAGTAAATGAGACGAGTAAGGATTTAGATTTTATCATCGCAACTCACGACCCTGAAATAGTAAGGGAACATCTACTATCTTCTCTTGCAATTAAAGAAGTGATTGGTGCTGGAGATACGAAGGTTTCGGTCATTTTAGAAATGGATCACCCATTAAGTATTGATTTTCGTCTTGTAAGTCTTGCAGAATTTGCAACTGCTTTGCATCATTTTACTGGATCAAAGGACCATAATGTGCGTATGCGTCAACTTGCAAAGCAACAAGATAAAAAAATTAGTGAGTATGGTGTTGAACAACCAGATGGAACAGTACAAACATTTGAATCCGAAGAAGCGTTTTATGCACATTTTGATTTACCATTTATTCCACCAACTATAAGAGAAAGTGGAAAAGAATTAGAGCGTTTAGATGAGATTGGGAATTTAGTTACACTCTATTCCATTCTATCTGACTTGCATATGCACACAACATGGTCAGATGGAGCTCACTCAATTCAAGAGATGGGAGAAGCACTTATTGCTCGTGGATATACACATGGAGTGATTACGGACCATTCACAATTTTTAAGAGTTGCAAATGGGCTAACGCCAGAACGTTTAGAAAAACAACGTTTGGAAATTTATGAGTTTAATGAAACACATTCGAATTTCCGACTATTCGCTGGAACAGAAATGGATATTTTGCCAAACGGCCAATTAGACTTTGAAGATGACGTATTAAAAGAACTAGATTTTGTTATAGCTTCTATTCACTCAAGTTTTACCCAATCACAAGATAAAATTATGGAACGCCTGCATCAAGCAATTCAAAATCCATATGTCCACATGATTGCACATCCAACAGGAAGAGTAATCGGTAAACGTGAGGGTTATAATCCTGATATGAAAACATTAATACAATGGGCTGCTGAATATGGTAAAATCCTTGAATTAAATGCTAGTCCTTACCGTCTTGACTTGTGTGCCGAACATTTAGTAATGGCCATGGCACTAAATGTACCAGTAGCTATTAATACAGATGCCCATGCAATTGAACAATTATCTAGTATGGCAACTGGTGTAGGTTATGCGCAAAAAGCTTGGGTTAAAAAAGAATTAGTTGTAAATACATGGTCTTTACAACAATTTGAAACTTTTATACGAAAGAATAAGTAAATGTACTATAGAGATTAAGTAAACAGACAGGAGATGTAACTGAAGTGATCGCACAAAGAGCATTGAAAACGTTAGAATTTGATAAAGTACGGGAACAAGTCGCAAACTTTTGTACATCTTCTATCGGAAAAAGTGCAATTGACCAACTGATTCCTGAAACAGAGTTCAATCAAGTGGTTGAGTTGTTAGAAGAAATGGATGAGGGACTATCAATTTTACGTGTTAAAGGAAATGTTCCAATGGGTGGGATTTTTGATGTTAGACCACACTCAAAAAGAGCCCAAATTGGTGGAATGTTAAGTCCAACTGAATTAATGGAAATTGCAAGTACAATTCGGGCAAGTAGAATCCTTCGTAATTTTATTGAAGATATTGAGGCAGAAGGAGATATCTCCATACCGCACTTTTTAGAAAGAAAAGAGCAAATGCCAGTTTTAACTGGTTTACAGCACGAAATCAATGATTGTATTGATGAAAATGGAGTAGTATTGGACTCCGCAAGTACCGTGTTACGTTCTATTAGACAATCACTACGCGCAGAGGAAGCGAAAGTCCGTCAAAAGTTAGAGAGTTTAACACGAGGTGCTAATGCAGCAAAAATGCTTTCTGATTCAATTGTTACCATTCGAAATGATCGATTTGTAATACCAGTTAAACAAGAATATCGTGCTCATTATGGTGGGATTGTTCACGATCAATCTTCTTCAGGACAAACACTATTCATTGAACCGGACTCGATTGTTCAATTAAATAATGAAATCGGTAGACTAAAAGTTAAAGAACAAGTTGAAATCGAACGAATATTAATGGAATTATCTGCAAAAGTACAAGAAGTCAGTCATGAAATTTTTGTACTTGTTCAAATTTTAGGAGATATCGACATTATCCTGGCAAAAGCCAAATACGGACAAGCAAATAAATGCTCAAAACCCAAAATGAATGATGAAGGGTATATTCGACTAGTTCGTGCAAGACACCCGCTAATTTCAATTGATGTTGCGGTACCTAATACAATTGAATTTGGACGTGATATCACTGCGATTGTGATAACGGGACCTAATACAGGGGGGAAAACCGTAACGCTCAAAACGGTTGGCTTATGTACGTTAATGGCACAAGCCGGAATCCCTGTACCTGCTTTAGATGGCTCCGAACTGGCAGTATTTGACCAGCTATTTGCTGACATAGGTGATGAACAATCAATAGAACAATCTTTATCAACTTTCTCCTCACATATGGTGAATATTGTTGATATATTAAGTAAATTTGATTCTCGCTCCCTAGTCTTATTTGATGAACTTGGAGCAGGAACAGATCCTCAGGAGGGAGCTGCACTTGCCATTTCTATACTAGATGAAGTGGTGGACCGTGGTGCTCGAATAATGGCTACAACGCACTATCCTGAATTAAAAGCTTATGGATATAATCGACCAGGTGTTGTGAATGCAAGTGTAGAATTTGATGTTGAAACATTGAGTCCAACCTATAGATTATTAATCGGTGTTCCTGGACGTTCAAATGCCTTTGAAATTTCTAAACGGTTAGGATTAAAGGAAACTATTATTGAACGCGCAAGAGTCTTTACTGGTACAGATCGACATGAAGTAGAGTCGATGATTGCATCACTTGAGGAAAGTCGACTTCGTTCAGAAAGAGAAGCGGATGAAGCTCATGCTCTCCTTGAAGAAGCGGAGCGTTTACAAGAGGATTTACAAGAACGATTACAAACATTCGATGAGAAAAAAGAAAATTTAGAGAAAAAAGCAAAAGAGAAAGCTCGTAAAATCGTTGATGAAGCTAAAAAAGAAGCTGAAAAAATTATTGAAGAGCTTAAAGAAATGAAGAAAAACGCTGCACATGCGGTTAAGGAGCATGAATTAATTGATGCGAAGAAGCGACTTGAGGAAGCTGCTCCAGAAGAAGAAAATAAGGTCCTTAAAAAACAAGCTGTTATAAGAGAACGAGCTCAAAATTTACAGGTTGGCGATGAGGTAAAAGTTTTAAGTTACGGGCAAAAAGGAACTTTAATAGAAAAAGTCTCTGATCATGAATGGGTTGTACAAATTGGAATCTTAAAAATGAAATTAGAGGACTCTGATTTACAGTACGTTAAACCAGAAAAACAAAACCAAACAGTTTCAATGGCAAATATTAAAAATCGAAATAATCATGTGAAATTAGAGTTAGATTTACGTGGAGAACGTTATGAAGAAGCTATTTTAAAAACCGAAAAATATATTGATGATGCTTTACTAGCTAATTATCAACGTGTTTCGATTATCCATGGAAAAGGAACCGGTGCATTACGTCAAGGAATCCAAAATTACTTAAAGGGTCATAAACGAGTGAAGTCTTTCCGCTTTGGGGAAGCGGGCGAAGGTGGATTTGGCGTAACAGTTGTTGAATTAAAATAAAAAGATATAAGTGGTTTTTCTGAGTTTTAATTTCGATTTGAGGGGATGAAAATGTGCTGGGTACAAATTTTTGGCAACATCCTTTAGTAGAAACAGTTGGTTATTTTAGTGTAGTAACACTATGTTTGGTTGTCGCAATGGTGTTGTTCGAAATTGTCACTAAATATAAAAACTGGGAAGAAATAAAGAATGGAAATGTTGCAGTTGCATTAGCAACAGGTGGTAAAATACTAGGTGTCTGTAATATTTTTAGATATTCAATTGAAAGCCATTCTAGTTTATTACAAATGATTTGTTGGGGATTATTCGGTTTTGTATTATTAATCTTCGCATATCTACTTTTTGAATTTTTCACACCAAATTTTAAAGTAGACGATGAAATCGCAAAAGATAACCGCTCTGTAGGGTTTATTTCGTTTACAATTTCATTAGGATTATCGTTTGTTATTGGCGCAAGTATCACTTAGGAGAGAAATTTATGGAAAAGTTAGCGAAGGCATTAATAATATGCTGTGTTCTATTTATCCTTGTAGGTATTTACTATTTAATAACATTATAATGCACTTTAAGTTAAATAAAGTTGGCTAGTAAATAGCGTTTCATGCTATTTACTAGCTTTTTTTATATAAGATAATCTTGTTGAATATTATATTGGAAAAAATTCAACTCTCAATAATCGACATCAAATTACAAAGTAAATGTTATAGAAAATGTGCAATAAATAGTATAATGATTACGTTTTCTAGCTAAAATTTGTAGTTTATCCAAAATTTGATTGATAATTAATTCCTTTTTAATTATAATAAATAGTAAGAAAATTCTAACTCTTGCTCAAAGGGGGAAAATCATGTCTGATAAGGTTTGGCTTTCTCAATATCCGGAGGAAATACCACACAGTTTGACCTATGATAATAGTCCTGTACAACACTTCTTGGTTAGAGCATATGAAAAGAACCCAAATAAAATTGCAATTCATTTCTTAGGTAGGGAACTAACGTATAAAGAACTTTATGAGTCGTCCCTTAAGTTTGCGAATTATTTACAAATGATTGGTGTTGAAAAAGGAGACCGAGTTGCCATTATGCTTCCTAATTGTCCGCAATCAGTAATTGCATATTACGGTGCATTATTTGCAGGTGGAATCGTTGTCCAGACTAATCCTTTATACACCGAAAGAGAATTGCAGTATCAAATGATGGACTCGGGAGCAAAAGTTTTATTGACAATGGATATCTTATATCCAAGAGTCATGAAAGTGATCAAAGAAACCAAAATTGAAAACGTTATCATAACAGCTATTAAAGATTATTTACCATTCCCTAAAAATTTGGTTTATCCGTTTATACAAAAGAGGCAATATGGATTTAGTGTGAAAGTTGAACACAAAGGGATATCTCATTTATTTACCGAAATTATGCGAATGGCAGAGCCACTACCAATTCAATTAGAGACTGATATAAATGAAGATTTAGCTTTAATACAGTATACAGGCGGTACAACTGGATTACCTAAAGGAGTTATGTTAACTCATAAAAACCTCATTGCAAACACAAAAATGTGTGACAGGTGGTTATTTAAATGTAAAGAAGGAGAAGAAGCGATATTAGGTATGCTTCCATTTTTCCACGTCTATGGGATGACAACCGTATTGTTGTTATCTGTTGTTAAATCAAACAAAATGGTTCTTATACCTAAATTTGATGTTGAACAGGCATTAAAATTAATTGATAAGCAAAAACCAACGTTATTCCCTGGCGCCCCTACAATGTATATTGGTATTTTAAATCATGCGGATGTTGGGAAATATGATTTGTCATCCATTAAAGCTTGTATCAGTGGTTCTGCCCCTCTCCCTGTAGAAGTTCAAGAGCGGTTTGAAGAAATAACAGGAGGTAAACTGGTAGAAGGTTATGGATTAACGGAGACATCACCAGTCACCCATGCAAATTTTATTTGGGGTAAACGTGTGAAAGGATCGATTGGTGTTCCTTGGCCAGATACCGATGCAGTCATTATTAAATCAAGCAATGGAGAGATTCTACCTCCTGGTGAAATTGGCGAAATTGCCATCAAAGGTCCACAAGTGATGAAAGGTTACTGGAATCGCCCAGAGGATACATCTGCTTCATTTATTGACGGCTGGTTTTTAACTGGAGATTTGGGGTATATGGATAACGAAGGATATTTTTATGTTGTTGACCGTAAAAAAGACATGATTATTGCGAGTGGGTTTAATATTTACCCCCGTGAAGTTGAAGAAGTTCTTTATGAAATAGAAGCAATACAAGAATGTGTGGTAATTGGAGTGCCGGATCCTTATCGTGGCGAAACGGTTAAGGCATATATTGTGCTTAAAGAAGGAAAAACGGTGACCGAAGAAGAATTAAATAAATATTGCAGGAAGAATCTCGCTTCTTACAAAGTACCTCGTCTTTATGAATTCAGAACCGAATTACCTAAAACCGCTGTTGGTAAAATATTGAGGCGTACATTGCTCGAAGAAGAAAAAGCTAAATTGTCTCAATTAGAGGCTTAACATTTAACATTCTATTGACAGAATCTTCTATTAATTATAATATGAAAATGTGAATGAATGGTCATTCATATTTTCATATTTTTTTGGTGGTGAACTACTTGAAACGCGAAAAACCCAAGTACAAACAAATTATAGACGCGGCGATTATTGCCATTGCAGAAAATGGTTATCATCATGCGCAAGTATCTAAAATTGCAAAGCAAGCCGGTGTCGCTGATGGAACAATTTATTTGTATTTTAAAAACAAAGAAGACATCCTGATTTCCGTATTTCAAGAAAAAATGGGTTTGTTCGTAGAAAGCTTACAAGAAATTATCCAATTAGGTGAATCCTCTACGGATAAATTGTCCCAGATGATTGAAAATCATTTTAAAGTTTTAGCGATAGACCGCCACCTCGCAACAGTGACACAACTAGAGTTAAGACAATCGAATAAAGAACTAAGAATAAAAATAAATACAATATTAAAAGAATATTTAAAGTTGCTAGATGATATTTTAATTGAGGGTATGTTAAATGGAGAATTTAACCCAACGATGGATGTGCGTTTAGCACGACAAATGGTTTTTGGAACAATTGATGAGACCATTACATCTTGGGTCATGAATGAGTTTCGTTATGATTTATTAGATAATGTTCCAAAAGTTAGAGAGCTATTATTAAATGGACTTAAAGGGTAAAAGGGGATGGAAAAATGGACTTTCTAAAGTTATCCGTTGAGGATGGGGTTGGACTCATTACAATTCAACGACCACCTGCCAATGCATTATCTAGTGCACTAATTACAGCACTTAATTCCGTTTTGGATGAAATTGATCATAATCCTTCAATTCGTGTTATTGTCCTCCATGGGGACGGTCGCTTCTTTTCAGCTGGAGCTGACATTAAAGAATTTACTGAAGTATCTTCAGGTTCAGAGTTTTCAAAGCTTGCTAGCCTAGGTCAACAAGTATTTGAAAGAATTGAATCTTATGATAAACCTGTAATTGCAGCTATTCATGGAGCTGCGTTAGGTGGCGGTTTAGAACTTGCTATGGGTTGCCATATCAGGTACGTAGCAGAAGATGCAAAATTAGGTTTACCCGAATTAAGCCTTGGTTTAATCCCTGGTTTTGGTGGAACTCAACGCTTACCGCGATATGTTGGCACTGCAAAAGCAGCAGAAATGTTGTTTACAAGTGAGCCTATTTCTGGTTTAGAAGCAGTGGAATGGGGACTAGCAAATAAAGCTTTCCCTGTAGAAGAACTTCTACCGAAAACATTAGAGCTTGCTAAGAAAATTGCATTAAAGAGTCCAATTGCATTGCAAGCGGCAATCACAATGCTACAGTACAGTAAAAGTGATGCTTTCCATAACGGAATTAAAGCAGAAGCAGAGAGCTTTGGTACAGTCTTTGAGTCGGCTGATGCTAAAGAGGGAATCCAAGCATTTATCGAAAAACGTCAACCAACTTTTACGGGTAAATAATATTATTCAGCATCTACTACCTTTAGTTGCGAGTGAATCCAGACCTTGCTTTCTAGTTGGTAGAACTACTAATTAAAGGCTGAATAATATTAAATCTTCCGGCTAGTCATGTGATTTCGTAAGGGGATTGACTCGTGAAAAAACGAGTCCGAAATTCTTTGATGGAATAACGCCGAAGTAGAATTATAATATTCAATTAGCAAAAGGGGAGGGTCTAATATGAACATTTTTGTATTAGTAAAACGCACGTTTGACACAGAGGAAAAAATTACAATTTCAGGTGGCAAAATTCAAGACGATGGTGCTGAATATATCATCAATCCGTATGATGAGTACGCAATAGAAGAAGCTATACAAGTTCGAGATGCTCAGGGCGGTAAGGTAACAGTTGTTACTATCGGGGGAGAAGATGCAGAGAAACAACTACGTACAGCGTTAGCAATGGGAGCAGATGAAGCCGTCCTAATTAATACCGAAGATGATTTAGATGAATTAGATCAATATTCAACTGCTTTAATTCTAGCAGAGTATTTTAAAGATAAAGAGGTTGATTTAATATTAGCTGGAAACGTAGCTATTGATGGTGGAACTGGACAAGTAGGACCTCGTGTAGCTGATCTATTAGGCATAAACTATGTAACAACAATTACAGATTTAAAAATTGATGGTACAAGCGTTAAGATCGTGCGTGACATCGAAGGGGATTCAGAAATAATCGAGACTTCATTACCGTTATTAGTAACTGCACAACAAGGTTTAAATGAGCCAAGATATCCTTCTTTACCAGGTATCATGAAAGCGAAAAAGAAGCCGCTAGCAGAACTAGAATTAGATGATTTAGACATTGATGAAGATGACGTAGAAGTAAAAGTTGAAACAGTGGAAGTATTTTTACCTCCGAAAAAAGAGGCTGGTCGTATTTTACAGGGTGAATTATCAGAGCAAGTAAAGGAACTTGTAAATTTACTTCATTCGGAAGCAAAAGTTGTCTAAAGATCAAAAATAGTACAGAAACGGTAATGGAGGGGTAATCATGTCAAACAAAGTGTTAGTGTTAGCTGAAGTTCGTGAAGGGGTATTACGTAATGTTTCATTTGAAGCCATTGCTGCATCTAAACAAATTGCAGATGGTGGAGAGGTTGTAGGTGTCTTAATTGGCGACGGGGTTTCACCATTAGCTGGGGAGTTAATTGCTTACGGAGCTGACCGTGTTGTAACAGTTGAACATCCTCATCTGAAAACATATACATCAGACGGTTTTAGCCAAGCATTTTTAGCGGTTTATAATCAAGAAAAACCAAATGCAGTTGTTTTTGGTCATACTTCATTAGGAAAAGATTTATCACCAAAAATTGCTTCTAAATTACAATCTGGGTTAATTTCAGACGTAACAGAAATTCAAGGGTCTGGTAGTGCAACTGTTTATATTCGACCTATCTATTCTGGTAAAGCATTTGAAAAGGTTAAGGTTAAAGAGGGCATTACATTTGTGACTGTTCGTCCTAATAATATTGCCCCACTAACAAAGGATTCAGGGCGAACTGGTGCAGTTTCAGCATTATCAGTTGAAATTACAAACCTACGTACAATCATTAAGGAAGTTGTTCGAAAATCTACTACTGGTGTAGATTTATCTGAAGCAAAAGTAGTGGTTGCTGGCGGACGTGGAGTTAAGTCAGCTGAAGGATTTGAACCACTTCAACAACTTGCTGATTTACTGGGTGGCGCAGTTGGAGCATCGAGGGGTGCGTGTGATGCAGATTACTGTGACTATTCATTACAAATTGGACAAACAGGTAAAGTTGTAACACCAGATTTATATATCGCTGCAGGTATTTCAGGTGCTATTCAACATTTAGCTGGTATGTCAAACTCAAAAGTAATTGTTGCAATTAATAAAGATCCAGAGGCAAATATATTTAAAGTAGCTGATTATGGAATTGTTGGAGATTTATTTGAAGTAATTCCATTACTTATTGAAGAGTTTAAAGCATTAAAAGTGAACGCATAATTTAGTAAGAAAACACGTCTCATAACAATAATGGGACGTGTTTTCTTATTGGATTAATTATTTAATTTATATGAAATTTATGTAATTTTTTTATCTCTAATCCAAAACACTTTACTGTCGTTCTTTTTTTTATCGTGCTATACTACATTCAGATGTTAGATTTAAGGAGGCAATTTAAATGGCAATTGTTAATGTTACAGATCAAAACTTTTCAGAAGAAATCGCTTCAGGCGTTGTGTTAGTAGATTTTTGGGCAACTTGGTGTGGACCTTGTAAAATGATTGCACCAGTTTTAGAAGAAATTGATGCAGAAATTGGAAATGAAGTTAAAATTGCTAAACTTGATGTTGATAATAACCAGGCGACTGCTGCAGAATATCAAGTAATGTCAATCCCAACTTTACTACTTTTCAAAGATGGGGAGCTAAAAGGAAAAACTGTTGGTTTCCAACCAAAAGAAGCATTAATCGATTTTATTAATACAAATAAATAATTTTAATAAGCGATTAAAAAACTGAGTACAACTATTGTGCTCAGTTTTTTTGTTCAGGAAATGCTAAAATTCAAAGTCGCATACTTAGAAAAAATCCACTCTAATAAAAAATCTATTAGAGTATTGGCCAGAGAGGGTAAGCACCTGCTTAGTTATCGGGGGAATGCCATCTGGTCTTGACGCCTTTTTGATGACCTGCCGATTAAGTGGCAAATAAGTGTGAATATACAATGTAATTTTGGTTAATCCACACATGTTAACAAAAATCTAAATGAACATGTCAATCAACCATGAAAGTTTTATAAAGATAGACCGCGAGTTGTACTTTTAAGTAATCCTCATATTGGCTAAAATCCATAGCAACCAATTCCTCTATCTTTTTAATACGGTGATATAGCGTATTTGTATGTATATGAAGTTCCTTAGCGGTAGCAGCCATCGAACGATTATTTTCAACATACTTGAAAAGTGTCTGTAGTAGTTCGACTTCCTTTTCTTGATTTGTCCATAATCTAGAAAATGTTTCTTGTAGAAACGAATTAATTTCTTCAAGCGGATGGTTTAAAAAAAGAGCACTGATTCCAATATCCTTGTAATGAAGGAAGCCTTTTTTCTTTTGTTTTTTTAAGTGCAGTAGGGCTTTTTCTGCTTTTATATGATTTTCTTCGGCTTGTCCGGGGTAGAAATAACCTGTGCTAAATCCTGCTCTCGCTCTTACTGAAAACCCTTCATTCCACCAATTGATACTTCTTTCAAGTGTTTTTATCAGTGATGTTTCGATGGTAGCATCTTTGGCTGATGAAAAATAAAAAATTTTATTATGATAGCAAAAAAGAAGGCTATCTTCTAATGGGAGCTTCTCTTTTAAATGTGTAAGAAGAAGCATTGCATCATTCTCAAGAGAACGTAAATCGACATTTCCATCTAATTCAATAATCGCTGTTTGTAGAAAATAATGATTATGTATGCCCAATTCCTTTGCAGCAATCTCAGCCTGCTGAGGGTTTTTTATCTTCAGAAATTGTTGGTATGTTTCATAGGTTTTTTTATACATAATTTCAGTTTGTGATCTTAGCTTCATTATTTCAAGAGAAAGAATAGGTGCGCCCTGTTCGATAATTAGCTTATCAAGTTGTGATAGAAGAGAACTGCCTTCTAAAATTAGACAACCTAAAAATACAGAGCCTGACCTAATTGGGTATATATGGCAATCGATTTCGGTGATGTCACGAATGGATACATAGCTTGGCTCAGTTTTATTAGCAAAAATCAAGAATATATCATCTAAAAATTTATCCAAATACTTAATGTGTTCTGGAAAGCAAATACCCTCTAAATAATCCGCATAGACTAGTTTTCTTTCCATCAGCCTATCCATTTCTTTGATAATCCCTTTTAGCCCTTTGTTGTTTTGTACCAATAATTCTGTGAGATGATTGTGAATTTCGGTTTGCTTTTCTAAAATTGTGTTAGCTTCCTTGAGCTTCTGTGACAAATGAATTACTTCACCTAGACTTTTTTGTACTTCTGAATGAAGTTGCGCATTATGAAGTGCAATCGCTGCTTGAGCTGCAAAGCTTTCTAAAAGAAGGAAATCTGTTTCGTTCAGTCGATCTTCTACATCAAAGCAGTGAAATGTCATCACACCAATCCGTTTATCTCCAAATGAAACAGGGACAGATAAGAGCGATTGGATATGTTGATTGTTTGGATGTGCATTATCAATTAAGTGGAAATTTTCTTCGCTTAAATCATCCATTCGACTATAGATTTCTTCTCTTTTTGTAATTAGTTTTAGACGGCCATCCCTAAAAACTTTCCCCGTAATCGATTCACCCACATTTACTTTAAAATGGCAAATACTGTCATTAAAGCCTACATATGTCTTAACGATTAGTTGATTTGAGGATTCATCATACATTTGGATATATCCCGCCTCTGCTGTTTCAACAATTTTTAAGGCGAAATGCATGATTTTCTTCAGGACTTCATCTAATTCGAGAGTAGAATTCATTACTCGAAAGCTTTCCATTAAATTCATAACATGAAATTGTGCCTTTTGGTTTTCTAAACTTAATTGTTGAAGAAGTGCTTCTTTTCCTTCCATTATTTTTTCCTCCCCTATGTTGATATCAACAATAGTAATCTATTAACATTGTTTAATTGTACATTGACTGATATTTCTGAAATTATATATTATTTAATAAATAGAATAAAGTGAAAACGCTTCCTTTTTTAAAGTGATCCTTTTATAGCTCTTAATAACCTTAAATAGCTCACTTTTTCACATTAAAAATGTAATTTAGTTTGATTCTATCAATTTTGATATGTAGGAGGAGAAACACTATGCAAAATAACCAAAGGAATAATAAAAAGAGGTATACAATCCTCGCTTTGCTATTTTTAGGATGGTGCTTGTCATATCTTGACAGAATGGCAATGAATGTGGGAATCGTAGAAATTGCAAAGGACTTTAATCTTAGTCCTTCTGTTATGGGGGTAGTGCTTAGTAGTTTCTTTGCTGGGTATGCGTTAATGCAATTGCCTGGTGGCTGGCTTGCCGATAAATTCGGTTCTCGAAAAGTCATTACGATTGCCATTTTCTTTTGGTCACTATTTACGGTGTTGACCGGGATGGCGTGGTCACTAATGTCTATGATATTTATTCGATTTATGTTTGGTCTCGGTGAAGGAGGATATCCTGCAGCAAGCTCCAAAGCAATAGCAGATGTATTTCCTAAACAAGAGCGAACTAGTGCCCAGACGATCATGATGTCATCTAATTCACTTGGTGGGGTAATTGCTCCTCTAATAGCGACGCCGTTACTTGTGTGGATTGGTTGGCAAAATCTCTTTATTGCCATTGGTATATTAGGAGTGTTTGTTGCAGCTTTACTTTGGTATTATTTAAGCCCTAAAAATATGCAGATTGAAAATGATGAGAATGAAAAGGTCCAAAAAGCTTCCTTTAAGGAAGTTTTAAAGATTCGTACTAGCTGGCAGTTAACGATTATGTGGTTTGGAGTAAGTACGGTGGTATGGGGCCTCATTTCTTGGATGCCACCTTACCTTGTAAATGTACGAGGTCTGGATTTAATGTCTATGGGAATGCTTACATCAATTCCTGCATTTGCAGGAGCTATTGGTGTGATACTAGGTGGTCAACTAATTAAGTCTTTGTTAATAGGGAAAGAAAAACACTTAGCAGTTGTGAGCTTTATCATTATGATTGTAAGTCTTTATTTATTATTTAACGCCCCTTCTGTTGCACTAGTCATTGTGTATCAATCGATTTGTATGTTCTTCCATGGTCCGATCGTAGCGATAATATTTGGTCTTCCACATCGATTATTCTCAAGGAATGTAATTGGTACTACATTTGGGATGATTAATCTTGGTGGGATGGTAGGAGCATTCCTTGCACCAATGGTTATGGGATATTTAATCGAATTATTTAACGGGATCTATGCATCTGCTTTCATGTATATCATTGTTTGTGCTGTTATAGGAATTATTGCAGCTACAGGTCTTAGGACAAAAATGACTCATCTAAAAGCAGCTGCTCCAGAGGTGGAAACCCAAAACTAACCATTTGCTCACTTGCTGGGTAATGTTGGAAAAGTGAGAGAAGTTAAGAGCTGTACAAATTGAAGAAAATTTATTCTGTAATTGATTTAGTTCAATTATGAATTAGAGAGGATGAAGAAATCCCTCTAATTGAAGTTGCAATTTATAGCAAATAGTACTTTACATTAGTAATTGTAATAGTATGGAAGGGATGTTTAAATGTTATTAGACCAATTAATGAGAAAATTAGATGAAAAGAAGGAACGAATAATTGAAATTCGCCGTTATTTACATAAACACCCGGAACTTTCCTTCCAAGAAGAAGAAACAGCTAAGTATATTAGCGATTTTTACCGGAATGTACCCGTAGATTCAGTTGAAACGAACTTTGGTGGTAAACGTGGTGTTGTTGTAACTATTAGAGGGGTGAAACCGGGAAAAACTATAGCAATTCGTGCGGATTTCGATGCCTTACCGATTAAGGAAGAAACAGGACTACCCTTTGCTTCCCAAAATGAAGGTGTGATGCATGCTTGTGGTCATGATGGTCACACAGCATATATGTTGGTATTAGCTGAGACTTTAGCGGAGTTAAAAGACCAACTAAAAGGGACGATTCGAGTGATTCATCAACCAGCTGAAGAGACTCCACCAGGTGGGGCAATTGGGATGATAAAAGCGGGAGTCCTTGATGGAGTTGATGCAATACTTGGTATTCATGTAATGAGTAATTTGAAAACGGGACACATTTATTATCGAAGCGGTAATACACAGACGGGAAGATCTTATTTTAAATTAATTGTTCAAGGAAGCGGTGGTCACGGATCATCACCACATTTAGCAAATGACGCAATCGTTGCAGCTAGTTCCTTCGTGATGAACATACAAACAATCGTTAGCCGCCGTATCAATCCTTTTGATATCGCTTCCATTACGATCGGAAATCTTGATGGGAAGGGTTCCTTTAATGTGATTAAAGATGCAGTAACAATTGAAGGTGACGTTCGAACAATGGCACTAGAAACCCAAAAAGTTGTAGAAATGCAATTACGAACTTTTGCGGAAGGGTTAGAAAAATCATATGGTGTTAAATCTATTTTTGAATATCACAATGACTATCCAGTGTTATATAATCACCCTGAAGTAACCAATCAAGTACGCCGTGCTTTGGAAGAAGCGTCTATTAAAGAAGTGGAAGCTGTGTTGGAAACCCCGCCTCTGCCACCTTCAGAAGATTTTGCTTACTATCTTGAAAAAATACCGGGATGCTTCTTTTATGTTGGTGCGCTTCCAGAGTCGGGCGAAGGATATCCACATCATCATCCTAAGTTTGATATTAATGAAAAAAGTTTAATTATTTGTGCTAAAGCAATGGCTGCAGTTGTCGCCTCCTATTGTGATGGGAGCGAACTGTAAATAACATTTATGAAAGATAGGAAAACACAGGGACGGAAGCGTTCTTGTGTTTTTTAATATTCTTGTATCTAGAATAAGTGATGTAGGAACTTGTTCGGTTGTCAATAGGTAAATTTTAAAAGGCCTATTTTATTTCGCATTATTTAACCTCGAACAGTATAATATAAAAAAGAGAATTTTAGGTGATGTCAATGAATGAAACCATTCAAAATAAATTAGCTATTCTTCCAGAAAATCCTGGATGTTATTTAATGAAGGACCGACAAGGAACTATTATCTATGTGGGAAAGGCAAAGGTCCTTAAAAATCGTGTGCGCTCTTATTTCACTGGTTCACATGATGGGAAAACTCAAAGACTAGTTAGTGAAATTGAGGACTTTGAATATATTGTTACATCGAGTGATTTAGAAGCCTTAATTTTAGAATTAAATTTAATTAAACTACATGATCCAAAATATAACATTATGCTAAAGGATGATAAATCTTATCCTTATATTAAAATAACGAATGAAAAATATCCGCGTATACTAACAACTAGAAAAGTGAAGAAAGATAAGGCAAAATATTTCGGTCCTTATCCTAATGCCTTTGCTGCAAATGAAACTCGTAAACTTTTGGATCGAATCTATCCTTTACGAAAATGTGCAAATCTTCCAGATCGGGTTTGTTTGTACTATCATCTTGGCCAATGTTTAGCACCTTGTGTAAAAGAGGTAGAGCCGAAAGTTTACGATGATATGATCGATGAAATATCGAAGTTTTTAAGCGGTGGATATGAAGAAGTGAAAAAAGATTTGGAAGCTAAAATGTTAGAGGCAGCAGAAAAACTTGAATTTGAACGTGCTAAAGAATTCCGTGACCAAATAACTCATATAGAGACAATAATGCAAAAACAAAAAATTGTTTCTGGTGATTTATCGAATCGAGATGTATTTGGTTATTCAGTGGAAAAGGGATGGATGTGTGTCCAAGTATTTTTTGTGCGTCAAGGAAAATTAATTGAACGAGATGTTTCTATTTTTCCAATATATCGCGACCCGGAAGAGGAGTTCTTAACATTTGTTGGTCGTTTTTATGATATAGCTGAACATATTAAGCCAAAGGAAATATTTATTCCTGATACAATTGATGAAACCATTTTGGAAAAATTACTTGATATAAAGGTAATAATTCCAAAACGAGGGTCGAAAAAGGAACTCGTCAAGTTAGCAATGAAAAATGCAGAAATTGCTATACATGAAAAATTCCAACTAATTGAACGTCAAGAAGAAAGAACCATTGGAGCGTGCGAAGAATTGGGTGATGCTATGTATATTGGAACACCACTTCGCATTGAAGCATTTGATAATAGTCATATGCATGGTACTGATGCCGTTTCTGCCATGGTCGTTTTTATTGATGGAAAGCCAGCGAAAAAGGAATATCGTAAATATAAGCTAAGAGAAGCAGCCAAACATGATGATTATGGAGCAATGCAAGAAGTTATACGTAGACGCTATAGTCGTGTGCTAAAAGAAAATTTACCTTTACCAGATTTAATTATTATTGACGGTGGGAAAGGACAAATGGAGGTTGCGAGAGAAGTTATTGAGGATGAGCTTGGACTCTATATTCCGATTGCAGGATTAGCAAAAGATGATAAACATAATACATCCCAATTACTATATGGAGATCCACCTGAACCAATTCCACTTAAACGAACAAGTGATGGCTTCTACTTATTACAAAGAATTCAAGATGAAGTGCACCGCTTTGCTATTACTTTCCTTCGTCAGCAACATGGTACAAATGCCATTCATTCTGTGCTAGACGAAATTGAAGGTGTCGGACCAAAACGTAAAAAACAATTACTTAAGCATTTCGGGTCAATCAAAAAAATTCGAGAAGCAACAATTGAAGAGTTAATGGAAGCGAATATTCCAAGTAATACTGCAACTGCAATTTTTAATCATTTCCAAAAGGATCCATCAACAACCGAATAATTGTACTGTAATGGAGAAATCGAAAAGTATTGTTCATCGATTTTTTTTATATGGAAGTAATGGAGCAGCTCTTCACGTTTTTTGTGAATGGTTGCTTCTTTATTTTATCTATTTCAAATCCTAAAGTATGATAAAATTAATTAATAAAAGATTTTAATATTTCAAATTTTAGTTGAAGTGCGGTTTATTAAAGGGGAGTGTAAGGATGACAAGTGTAGTTGTAAAAATTGATAGTTTTTCATTATCTACACCAGCGAATATTGAGCAAATATCGAAACGAATTGTTGAAGAGAAAAAACGAGGACGTAATATTATTGTTGTTGTTTCCTCAGAAGAATTACTGGAGGAACCGTATAGAAAATTTGCTTATGCACTTTCAAAACAACCATCAAAACGTGAATTAGATGTTTTGCAATCTATTGGGTCGCAAGCTACTAGTGCGCTATTAGCGATTGCTATTCAACAACGCGGCTTTAAAGCTGTTTCATTAACTGGATGGCAAGCAGGAATTGAAACTGTTGAAGTAAATCAAAAGGTTCGAATTGAACAGATTAAAATTGAATCAATCATTAACTATATCAGTAAGGGTGACATTCCGATTGTAGCGGGCTCTCAAGGATTTGATTACAAAAATAATAAAATTTCTATATTAGGAGATGGAGGCTCTGATACAACTGCAGTAGCGATAGCTGCGGCAATTGAAGCAGAATGTGTTGAGATTTTAACAAACACGGAAGGTATATATACTGCAGATCCATCTATAGTGCCACAAGCAAAAAAGTTAAAACAAATTTCTTATGATGAACTGCTTGAATTAACTCATCTAGGTTCAAAAATTGTTCACCCACGTGCAGTTGAAATGGCAAAAAAATACGATATGCCAATTATAGTTCGTTCCAGTACGAGTGATATTCCAGGTACGCTAATAAAGGGAGAGGTTGAAATGGAGAAAAACGTAATTGTTCGTGGTGTAGCATATGAAGCAGAAATTATTCGATTAACAGTAGGCTATGAAAAATATGAACATGCTTTACTTGCTAATATATTTACAACATTAGCAGATCATCAAATTGATGTTGATATTATCGTTCAATCGGTAATTGACGGGGTAAAACCAACTGTTTCATTTTCAATCGCTAAAGAAGATTTTGCTGATGCAATCAAAGTACTTGAATCCAATAAAAGTACATTAGGATTTAGTTTCGCAGATTTTGAAGTTGGATTAGCAAAAGTATCAATTGTTGGCTCTGGAATGGTATCTAACCCTGGTGTTGCAGCTCGTATGTTTAACCGACTTTGTAAAGAAAATATTCCTGTTAAAATGGTAAGTACATCTGAAATTAAGGTGTCAGTAGTAGTGCCTCAAGAGGATATGGTTCGAGCAGCAAATGCATTGCATGACGAATTTAATTTAGTAGAAGAATATGTTTAAAGATTAAGAACGCCACTTATCGCTGAAAACGCCACTTCCTGTGGCATCATCATATGACCAACGCCTGAGTGACCAACGTCCTGTTGGCCCTAGTCTTCGCTGGATGCAACTGATTGTTGGGGGAAGTAACCAACGCAAGCGATGGAATTCTTGGCTCATATGTTTCAACCCGACGCTAATCGCGGCACACAGTCTGCCAAGACGTATTTGTTTATATAAAATAGGTCGTCTCATTTTGTTGAGACGGCCTTTTTCATGACCTATAAAATTAGGTGAGGTCCAATTATTTTTCGTTTACTCTTTCTTTAAGATCCCATTTCACATGGAATTCTACTAAGCATTGTTTTTCTTTTTTTTCATCATAACATTCAGTTAAGTATCCTTTAAAAATTTGTAACTGCTCTGCGATAAACCCTGCTTCAAGACGGAATGTTCGATTGGAAATATTTAATAAATCATCATCATTTGTTAAATGAAAGATATAACCATCTTTTTCTTCCTTTTCTAATGTTAGTTTGCCCCAACCAGCATCTTCAAAGAATGAGATAATTAATTGATTATCAGTGCATGGAAATTTTCTAGCTAAGTCTTTTCCAGCCCAGTATAGAACATCATCTTGGTGTTTTCCTAGTATAGCAGGCAGTAAATGGTCCCGGAATAATTCATAACCAAAGGCGGGTACAGTTTTTATTTCATAGGAAGACATGTAAAAAACTCCTCTCTAATTTTCTTATTTACCGCGAAAAAAGTTAAATATGTACTTTAAACAGAAGAAAGATTGTTAAAGTAGAAAAAAGTTACTTATATTGTATACAATAAAAATTAGGAGCAACCTTGACGCTACTAAATCTTGAGAGTACAATGGACATGTCATAATATTGTACCAAACTGAACTGCTGAGTCAATGAATGAACAATTACAATTTGTTGACGAAATTGGCTCACTATTCAAAAGTACTGAGGGGGGTAACAATCTTGTCAAACAATCGAGAGTTTTACTGGAGACGCTTACATTCTCTATTAGGAGTAATTCCGGTAGGTTTGTTCTTAGTGTTTCACTTATCTTTGAACTTCACTGCAACTGGTGGAGAAGATGCTTACAACAATTCTACAGGTGTGATGGACTTAGTACCACATTCATTACTGTTAATTGTTGAGTGGATAGTAATTTACATACCATTATTATTCCACGGATTATACGGAGTTTATATTGCCTTTACTGCTACACATAACGTAAATCGTTTTGGCACATTCCGTAACTGGATGTTCGCATTACAACGTTTTACTGGTGTATTCTTAGTGATTTTCATAGCTTGGCATATCTTCCAAACTCGTATTCAAAAAGCTCTTGGAGCAGATGTAGACTTCAATATGATGGAACAAATTGTTTCTAATCCTTTAATGTTAGCGTTCTACATTGTAGGTATTTTATCTGCTACTTTCCATTTAGCTAACGGACTTTGGTCATTCTTAGTAAGTTGGGGTATTACACAATCACCTAGCTCTCAAAAAGTTGCAACATACGTAACAATGATTTTCTTTGTTCTAGTAAGTATTATTGGTGTGGCTGCAATTCTAGCATTCGTATAATGAGCTAATTAGATGGTAGGACATCCACAAGGGTTTTCAGCAAAATTAGAGGAGTGAGTAATAATTATGGCGAAGAGCAAAATTATCGTCGTTGGTGGCGGTTTAGCCGGTTTAATGGCTACTCTTAAAGCTGCCGAAGAAGGCACTGAAGTAGAATTATTCTCATTAGTTCCCGTAAAACGTTCACACTCTGTATGTGCACAGGGCGGAATTAATGGTGCAGTAAATACAAAAGGTGAAGGGGATTCTCCATGGATCCACTTTGATGATACAGTATATGGTGGGGACTTCTTAGCAAACCAACCACCAGTTAAGGCTATGTGTGAAGCAGCTCCTGGAATTATTCACTTATTTGACCGTATGGGAGTTATGTTCAACCGTACACCTGAAGGTCTTTTAGACTTCCGTCGTTTTGGTGGTACATTAATGCACCGTACAGCATTCTCAGGTGCAACTACTGGTCAACAATTACTTTATGCATTAGATGAGCAAGTTCGTCGTTTTGAGGTTGCGGGTCTAGTAACAAAATATGAACACTGGGAATTCCTAGGTGCAGTTCTTGATGACGAAGGCCACTGCCGTGGTATCGTAGCGCAAGATATGAAGAATGAAGAAATCCAAGCATTCCGTTCTGATGCTGTAATTATGGCAACAGGTGGACCTGGTATTATTTTCGGTAAATCTACAAACTCAGTTATTAACACTGGTTCTGCTGCATCAATTGTTTACCAACAAGGTGCAACATATGCAAACGGTGAAATGATTCAAATTCACCCAACAGCGATTCCTGGAGATGACAAAAACCGTTTAATGTCAGAATCAGCTCGTGGTGAAGGTGGACGAGTTTGGACATATAAAGATGGTAAACCATGGTACTTCTTAGAAGAAAAATATCCAGCTTATGGTAACTTAGTGCCTCGTGATATTGCAACACGTGAAATTTTTGATGTTTGTGTAAATCAAAAATTAGGTGTTAACGGTGAAAACGTAGTATATCTAGATCTTTCTCATAAAGATCCACATGAACTAGATGTAAAACTTGGTGGTATCATTGAAATTTATGAAAAATTCGTAGGTGACGATCCTCGTAAATTACCAATGAAAATCTTCCCTGCAGTTCACTATTCAATGGGTGGTTTATGGGTAGATTACGATCAAATGACAGAAATTCCTGGCCTATTTGCTGCTGGTGAATGTGATTACTCACAACACGGAGCAAACCGTCTAGGTGCAAACTCATTATTATCTGCTATTTATGGTGGATCTGTTGCAGGTCCGAACGCAGTGAAATATGTTCAAGGTTTGAAAAAGCATGCGGAAGATCTTCCACAATCTCTTTATGACGCTCGTGTAAAAGAAGAGAAAGAGAAATGGGAAGCAATCCTAAAATTAAATGGTACTGAAAACGCATACTTAATTCATAAAGAACTTGGTGAATTAATGACTGACAACGTTACTGTTGTACGTTATAACGATAAACTAGAAGCGACTTATGAAAAAATTACAGAATTACTACAACGTTGGGAAAACATTAACATCAATGATACTCAAAAGTGGAGTAACCAAGGCGCACACTTCACTCGTCAATTGAAAAATATGTTATATCTTGCTCGTGTAATTACTAAAGGAGCACTTTTACGTAACGAATCTCGTGGAGCTCACTACAAACCAGATTTCCCAGAGCGTGATGATGAGAACTTCTTAAAAACAACAATGGCGAAGTTCAATCCAAAAACTGGTGAACCTGAAATTACTTATGCAGAAGTTGACGTTTCATTAATTCCGCCACGTAAACGTGACTATTCTAAATAACCTTAAGGGAGGTCATTAATCATGACAACAGCCGTAGGAACTACTACTAGAACGGTTAAACTTGAAATCCTTCGTCAAGATACTGAAGGTGGGGCAACTCGTTGGGAAAAATTCGAAGTTCCTTATCGCCCTGGTATGAACGTAATCTCTGCTTTAATGGCGATTCAAAAAAATCCGATTACTGCTGATGGTAAAAATACTACACCAGTAACTTGGGATATGAACTGTCTTGAAGAAGTATGTGGAGCTTGTTCTATGGTAATTAATGGTCGTCCTCGTCAATCATGTTCAACATTAATTGACCAATTAGAACAACCTGTAAAATTAGAACCAATGAAAACTTTCCCAGTAGTGCGTGACTTACAAGTTGACCGTAGCCGTATGTTCAACGCATTGAAAAAAGTTAAAGCATGGGTTCCAATCGATGGAACTTATGATTTAGGGGAAGGTCCTCGTATGCCAGAACGTAAACGTCAATGGGCTTACGAATTATCTAAATGTATGACTTGTGGTGTTTGTATGGAAGCGTGTCCAAACGTATCTGAAAAATCTTCATTTATCGGACCAGCTCCACTTTCCCAAGTACGTCTATTTAACACACATCCAACTGGTGCGATGGTTAAAGACGAACGTTTATTAGAAATTATGGGAGATGGCGGCCTTGCAAACTGTGGTAACTCTCAAAACTGTGTTGCTGCATGTCCAAAAGGAATTCCATTAACTACTTCAATCGCTTCATTAAACCGTGCTACTTCTGTTCAAATGTTCCGTAACTTCTTCGGATCTGACCACATGGTAGACTAATTTAGATTACTAGTTAATTAGAGATTTAATCAAATTCATTATAGGGCATTAATAAATCATTTGATTTATTGATGCCTTATTTTATTTTCTTGCATAAAATAATATGAATTAACAAACACATTCCCATCGTGAATATCAAGGGTTAGATGACTAAAACATATTCTTAAACTATAGTAGTATAAGTAGTGCATGTTGGATGTGGATTGAATAATACTCCTCCTAAAATGGTATATACAAAGTTTAAATACTAATTTGACTCATTAATTATTGTATAATTAATGAATATTAAACTTGTAGCCAGAGGGGGAAACGTATGATGCCGAGTTATATCGAAAATTCTCAACAGTGGGAAGAAGAGTTTAAGTTTTTTGTTGAGGTAACCGTAAGATTTTCAGAAACTGACATGTTTGGACATTTAAACAATACAGTACCATTTGCTTATTTTGAATATGCAAGAATTGAATATTTAAAGTCAATTGGTTTCATGAATGAATGGATGTCAATGAAATCGGAGTTGATACCTGTAGTTGCAGACCTCCATTGTGATTATGTAAAACAAGTATTCTTTGATGAGAAACTACGTGTTTTTGTTAAGACAGCAAGGATTGGGAAGTCTTCTTTAGACTTACATTATCTAGCCAAAAACGAAAATAATGAAACTTGCTTTACGGGCAGAGGGACAATTGTACAAATTAATAAGAGAACTGGAAAAGCAGTAGCTTTAACGGAAGTCGAAAAAGAAAAAATATTGCTTGGGAAATAGTTAAAATGCCCTCACAGCCTATCAAGTCTTAACATACTTTACATAGAAGAGGAGATAGGAGGGTGTTGCCATTATGAATAGCCCGCAGCATCGTTCGCTTTTGACTAAAAGAGAACGTGAAATTTTCCAATTGTTAATCTTGGATTACTCGACAAAGGAAATTTCACAAAAACTCAATATTAGCGAGAAGACGGTGCGTAATCATATTTCAAATACAATTCAAAAGCTGGGTGTTTCTAGTCGATCCCAAGCATTGATTGAATTGCTTAGGCTTGATGAATTATCACTTCATTGAATCATGCTTGCTATTTAATGAAAAACACTTCAAAATAGAACTAGAAAATCAATCAGCATTTATTGTGTACTGAAAATTCATATTCGGTATACGTCACTCCTAAATAGGTAGTGAGAATGGATGCAGAACTTACTTCTTTTAAAAAAATTAGAAGGAAGTAGCCTCCGTCGATTATCCAGCCTAAATGTATGTTTAGCTGTTTATAGCATGAAAGCTTAAAGTGACAGATATTTCTGTTGCTTAATGATAATTGACGGTTGCGATTACGCCAAAGCGTAATGATGTACAGTTCTTGAGGAGTGAATGTAAGACAAGAAAGAAAGTGAAATACACAGTCATGTAGAGGTTGCATTTTTAGAGAAAGAACTTCGTTATACTTCTCACTTAATTAAACAAAAAGGCAGAGAAATTTTAAGTAATTATACAATTACTCCTCCACAATTTATTGCACTTCAGTGGTTACATGAATTGGGAGATATGACAATTGGTGAATTATCGAATAAAATGTATTTAGCATTTAGTACGACGACAGATTTAGTTGATCGTATGGAAAAAAATGAATTAGTAATGCGAATTCGTGATGACCAAGACCGCCGAGTAGTGCACATTCATTTACTTCAAGAAGGTGAAAGAATAATTGAAGAAGTGATTGAAAAACGTCAGAATTACTTAAATGAACTATTAGTGGATTTTGACAAAGAAGAAGTAGAACTTTTATCAAAATTATTGCATAAATTGCATTTACAAATGAAAGAGGATTGAGGCGGTTTTAAGTGAATGCCCCGATTGGCGTTATTGATTCAGGTGTTGGCGGCTTAACAGTTGCGAAACAGATTATAAAAAAATTACCAAATGAAACCATTTATTATATCGGTGATACAGCTAGATGCCCATATGGACCAAGAGATAAGCGTGAGGTACAAAAGTTCACATGGCAAATGGCGAAAGCATTAGAAAAACTTAATATCAAAATGCTTGTCATCGCATGCAATACTGCAACAGCAGTTGCTCTTGAGAGTTTGCAAACTCATCTATCGATCCCTGTTATCGGTGTAATTAATGCTGGAGCACGTGCTGCTGAAAAGAAAACAAAAAGGAATGAAATTGTAGTACTCGCTACTGAAGGAACAATTAAAAGTGGTGCATATGAAACTGCTCTACTTTCTTTAAGTACGAAGGCGAAAATAATTCCTCTTGCGTGTCCGACATTTGTTCCACTTGTTGAAAGTGGCGAATACGAAGGACAATTTGCATTCGACTTAGTTAAAAAAGGTTTAAAGCCACTCGCAAATAAAAAATTCGATACTGTGATTCTTGGATGTACGCATTACCCTATCATTCAGCATCATATAGAAGAAGTAGTTGGATCTAATGTATTTGTCCTATCATCAGCAGAAGAAACGGCAAAAGAAGTGGAAGCTGTATTAAGTTATCATGATATGTTAAACACTGATTCCAGTGATCCACAGCATATATTTTTTGCAACTGGTTCAGTGCCAATTTTTCGAACAATAGCTCAAAATTGGCTAGAGAAAAAAGATTTAGATATACGTCGAATTAAACTTTAAATTTTGTCCATATAAGCGTTTCCAATTAACATATAAAATGAATGCAGATATACATGTAAACAAATGCATTATGTTATTCGTTTTCGTTGTGTACTTATGACGTGGAGAAGAATAAACTTAATTATAATAGGGATGTTAGAGGGGACTATTTGTGCTCGTAAGTATTAAGTTACTTTCGAGCTTTTTTCTTTTATCTCAAAATATGTCGTTTATTAAAGTATATGTATATATTATTAAATTAGAAAAAGGAAGAGGAAGCTTTTTCAATATCGTAATTTTATGGTAAGATGGTTTTCGCGAAATACTAGGAGGTCAACTATGACAAGACATGATGGACGAGCTATAAATGAACTTAGAACAGTTCAAATTGAAACAAATTATTTAATGCATCCTGAAGGGTCTGTACTCATACAAGTAGGTAATACAAAAGTAATTTGTAATGCTACCATTGAGGATAAAGTGCCAGGATTTTTACGCGGACAAGGTAAAGGATGGATTACTGCTGAATATTCAATGCTACCACGCGCAACAGCAGACAGAACACCCCGAGAATCTACACGCGGTAAAGTAAATGGTCGAACTATGGAGATACAACGTTTAATTGGACGTGCTTTACGTGCAATTGTTAATTTAGAAGCATTAGGTGAGAAGACGATTTGGATTGACTGTGATGTTATTCAGGCGGATGGTGGAACACGTACAGCTTCCATTACAGGGGCATTTGTTGCTTTAACCCTAGCTTTGGCAAAAAAACATGGGGAAAAACCATTTGCTAAATTTCCAATTATCGACTATTTAGCTGCAACAAGCATTGGGATTTTGGAAGATTTTGGACCTGTTTTAGATCTATGTTATGTTGAAGATGTAGCCGCAGAAGTTGACATGAATCTTGTAATGACCGGTGCAGGTCGATTTGTAGAAATTCAAGGTACAGGAGAAGAAGCCACATTTTCGAGAGAAGAATTGAATTCACTTCTTGGCCTTGGTGAAAAAGGAATTAATGAACTGATCTCAATACAAAAAGAAGTACTAGGAGAAACAGCAAATTTAATCGGTTCGGATAAGGGGGAATGAAAATGAAGCAAGTAGTTATTGCAACAAAGAATAAGGGAAAAGCAAATGATTTTGAAGCACTTTTTACACCACTAGGCTTTGAAGTTGTAACGATGTTTGATGTTGCACCAAATTTGGAAATCGAAGAAACAGGTACAACGTTTGAGGAAAATGCTATTTTAAAAGCAGAGACGTTAGCAAGTACCTTAGGGAAGCTCGTAATTGCCGATGATAGTGGGTTAGCTGTAGATGCATTGGGTGGAGAGCCAGGTGTCTATTCTGCAAGATATGCTGGTGACCATGATGATGAAGCGAATATTGTAAAAGTAATTGAAAAGTTGAGAGGGGTTCCTGATTCAGAACGTACTGCAAGATTCTGTTGTGCGTTAGCTATAGCGGGCCCAAACATTGAAACAGAAACAGTTTTTGGTACTTGTGAAGGTGTAATATTACATGAAAAACAAGGTACGAATGGGTTTGGTTATGATCCGATCTTTTTTGTACCCTCATTAGGATGTTCGATGGCAGAATTAACTCCTGATGAGAAGGGGAAAATTTCACATAGAGGGAATGCCATTCGTAAATTAGCAATGGAGCTTCCGAATATTTTAAAATAGTCTCAAATGATGGGGGGAGTTCCCCCCAATAATAAATTATATTAGTAAAAGGGGAACTGTTGTGAAGTTACTAGTAATGAGTGATACGCATGGTGACGCTGAAGTTATAAATAAAGTTCGTGAATCTCATCCTAGTATGGATGCTGTCATTCATTGTGGAGATAGTGAGTTGCCATTCGATCACCCTTATTTAGAGGGAGTATTGCGGGTGCGTGGTAATTGTGATCGAGATGACCGTTTTGTAGAGGAAGAGCTTGTTGAAATGAATGGGGTAAAAATCTTTGTTGCACACGGACATTTGCTAAATGTGAAATCAAACATCATGAATCTATATTACCGAGCAAAAGAATTAGAAGCAGATGCAGTTTTTTTTGGACATTCACATGTATTAGGTTCTGAACTAATGGAAAATATTTTATTTGTAAATCCTGGGAGCTTATTGAAACCACGTGCAAGAATAGAAAAAAGCTATTGTATAGTTGAATTTGATGGAGAAAAATGGTTGGTTACAGCATTTTCGCATCAGGGAGATGAACTCTTCTCGAAACAATATCCTTTAGAAAATTTAATATGATTTATCATAAAAGGTCTTTCCAATTCATATAAATTTAGGTAGAAAAAAATGCGAAAAAACTTTTTATGAAACTGTTGACTTTCCATCATATCTCCAATATAATAATAATTGTCCTTCAGTAATGAATGACTAATGTCTCAGTAGCTCAGCTGGATAGAGCATACGCCTTCTAAGCGTACGGTCGGGGGTTCGAATCCCTCCTGGGACGTCATAAGGAAAAAGCTTCAAAACCATTTGCGGTTTCGAAGCTTTTTTTATTGTTTGAATTTTATTGTAGAATCTTTTATTGATTTCCTTAAGTCACCAAATTCAAATAATGTACTGTAGTTAGCGGGAGAGAGGTTAAGTAAAATTCCACACCTCTAAAACTAGAGGTGTAGAATTCTAATCATTTATTGAATTAAATTTTTTATATCATTAATTAATTCGATACATTTCTCTTTTGTTGTAAACCATGAGGTAACAAATCTAATTGCAATTTGATCCTCGACTTCTTCCCAAATTTCAAATTCATACAGTTTCGCTAATTCATTCACATTATCTTTGTTAAATATCGGGAATATTTGATTCGTAGGTGACTCGCTTAACATTGGGATTCCTAATTGTTTCAATTTACTACTTAAGAATTGAGCAAGTTCATTTTCGTGTTGTCCCATTTTAAAATATAAATCATCTTTAAAAGCTGCTTCAAATTGGATCCCAACTACATATCCTTTTGCAAGCATAGCTCCTTTATTTTTAATGTGATATCTAAAGTAAGGTTTTAGTTTATCATTAAAAATTACAATACCTTCGCCGCTAAGCATTCCAATTTTCGTACCCCCGATGTACATAACATCACATAGATCTTTCAACATATTAAAATGAACATCACTTGCAGCAAGCCCACTAGATAAACGAGCGCCATCGATGTAAAGATATAAGTTATTCTCTTTACAACAATTGTATAAAGCTCTCAATTCATCATAGGTATAAACAGTGCCAATTTCTGTTGATTGAGAGATATAGACCATTCCGATTTTAACCATATGCTCATCTTGGTGGTATTTTAATGATTTTGTTATATCACTTGGATATAATTTGCCGTAACGGCCTTTTACGGTATATACCTTATGTCCAGTCGCTTCAATTGCTCCTGTTTCATGGACATTAATATGACCAGATTCACACGCAAGAACAGCTTCAAAGGCGCGTAAAGCGTAGGATATTACGGATGCATTTGCTTGAGTCCCACCAGTTACAAAATGGATATCACAATTTTCACATTCTAATTTTTCCCTAATAAGTAATTTTGCATTGTCTGTATGAATATCTAAACCATATCCCACATTTTGTTCATTTTTTGCTTCAATTAAGGCATTCATAATTTCTGGATGACACATTTCACTATAATCATTTCTAAAACTATATTTCATTTCTCTATACCTCATTTATTTGTAGATTTAAGATCAAAAGAGTATATCACGCCAATAGAAAGAACCGTAATGCATTTGTAGTAGATTCTATCATTCTTAAGAAAGGTAAATATGAAAAACGTTTTAAAACCATTTTTGAGGCCCTTAAAACGTTTTAAACTTTATTTTTATAAATAAGTGCGTGCGATTAACTAGAAAAAGTATAAATATACACTTTTCTTTTACTCTTCATAAATCATTTTTTTTGTCATCCCGCCATCAACGGTTAAATCAATACCTGTAACAAAATCATTTCGTTCATCTGTTAAATAAAAACAAGCTTTTGCAATATCTTCGGGTCTACCAACTCGACCGGAGAAATGTTGGCTATGATCAAGTTCTTTAAGTGCATTATAATCGCCAGTTTCAATCCATCCAGGTGAGATACAATTTACTCGAATATGGTCCGGAGCAAAAGAACAGGCAAGTGCGTGTGTGAGTGCAACGATTCCGCCTTTTGACGCAGCATATGATTCGGTATAAGGCTCTGACATCTGTGCTCTAGTTGAGGCCATAGAAACGATCGCTCCACCCCGTTCATTTAAGCGCATAAACTTTGCGGCCTCTCTTGAACAGAGAAAGACACTTCGTAAATTCGTATTGATGACCTCATCCCATTGTTCTAACGACAAATCATAGGGAGATACCGGGCGGAAAATACCTGCATTATTAACGAGGATATCTATTTTTTTATAGCGTTCAATTGTCTTTGTCATGAGTAAACTAACATCTTTTTCCCTTCCAACATCAGTTGGAATAAAGAGGGCGGAATACCCCTGTTCCACTAAATCCTTACATACATTTTCCCCTAAATTTGCATTGACGTCTGCAAGTACGACATTAGCACCTGATTTTGCATATTGTGTGGCTATCTCTTTTCCTATCCCTTGCGCGGCCCCAGTTACAACTACTACTTTATTTTGAAACATATACAACCTCCAATAGCATTTTTATAAACATTCACCAATTATACTAAAAAATAAGTGGCAAAAAATAAAACATCTGCAAAATATTATATGTCGAATTTTCATTCCTACAGATATTTTTTATGATTTCTTGTCCTAAGGGTAGGATTGTAATGAGGAGTAAGGTAGAGCGATGACTTGCTAATAAAAAATCGATTAAAAATAATACTTAAGGGTAACATTGATAAATAACACCGGGGATTTATCTTATTGTTCAATCAAAATCCATTAAAGATGAAAATTTTATAATGTACTCATAAAAAGAAATATTCCCCGAAATATGTAAATTTTGCGAATCCTGTTGTTCACATAATTATTTAAAGGTAAAATAACATCGATATACAAACATTTTTTTAGCATATTACACCTAGGAGTGTGACAGTTTGAGGAAAAAACGAAATAAAATAACTACTTTTGAAAATGTCGTTCTTTTTCCTGGGACAGTTGAAAGATTGATTGCAAAAGCGCATGAATATGTAGAGACGTATCAATATGAATTAGCTAATAAAAACTTTGAAGAAGCATTGAAATATAGTGACGAAAGTGATGAACTAACTCTTAGTGTATATGCTTACTCATTATATGAAGCAAAGTCTTTTGAAAAAGCCAAAGAAATCTGTGAAGAGCTTTTAAGTATCGGTCCATCGATGTATTTAGAAGTAATGGAATTATACTTAACAATTTGTATCCAGTTGAAACAATATAAACAGGTGGAAAGTATTATAACGTCTCTATTAGAAGAAGAAGCTATTCCAGCTGACCAAATTGAAAAATTCCAACGTTTAAAAGAGTTAAATGCTAATATTGCTGAGAATATCTATCAGCAGGAAAATATAGTAAACAATAAACTTCAGCTTGATGTTGATACGTTTTCAATTGACTATTTTTTATCGTTAAAACCTAATGAACAACTTATGCAAGTTCATAGTTTAACTACGGTAAATATTCGTCCAATTGTAGAACAACTAAAAGCCATTGTAGAAAATGAAACCACACATACCTTTATTAAAAGCTTGATTCTAATATTATTGGTTGAACAGAATGTTGATATAAATTTAACTATATCGAAATTTGGTAGGGAAATGGAAGTGAATCCATCCCAAATGGAATTGCCTACAAAATTACCGCAATTTAATAAAGTTTCTGATCTTGTTAATGAGCAATTGGATCAAGAACCTTCTATATTGGAAATGGTTCAATATTTAATTTCAAAACATTCAATTGTTACGTATCCCTTTGAGTGGCTTGACTATGATCCGGAAGATGTAGCATTAAGTTATATTGATTTTGTTCGAACAATGTTTGGTAGTATTCGAGAAATGGATTACGAGGTTGTTGATTTTTTGCAAAATCTTGAGAAGTTAACAGAACTATAATAAGAAATGAAAAAAGTTGAAACTCATGCCAACTATGATATACTAAAATGGTTGTCAAAATCGTATAAAACGAGTGGTTTGGTAATCTTAGTAAACAATTTTGGAGGTATTATACATGTCAGCAAAATGGGAAAAACAAGAAGGAAATATCGGTACATTAACAATTGAAGTACCAGCTGAAGAAGTAAACAAAGCTTTAGATAAGGCTTTTGCTAAAGTAGTAAAAGAAATTAACGTACCAGGCTTCCGTAAAGGGAAAATGCCTCGTCCACTATTTGAAAAACGCTTTGGTGTGGAAGCTCTATACCAAGACGCTTTAGAAATTCTTGTACCTGATGCATATTCAAATGCAATCGATGAAACTGGTATTACTCCAGTTGACTATCCAGAAATCTCAGGAACTGAAGACTTTGCTAAAAACCAAGTGTTCACATTTACAGCTAAAGTAACTGTAAAACCTGAACCAAAACTTGGTGAATATAAAGGTCTTGAAGTGACAAAATTAGAAACTACTGTAACTGATGAAGAAGTAGAAGAAAAAATTCAAGAACAATTAAAACGCAAAGCTGAATTAGAAATTAAAGAAGACGAAGCTATCGTTGAAGGTGATACAGCTGTAATCGACTTCGAAGGTTTTGTAGGTGAAGAAGCATTTGAAGGTGGAAAAGGGGAAGACTATCCACTAGAAATCGGTTCTGGCTCATTCATCCCAGGATTTGAAGAACAATTAGTTGGTTTAAAAGCTGGTGAATCTAAAGATGTAGTTGTAACATTCCCAGAAGAATACCATGCTGCAGAATTAGCTGGTAAAGAAGCTACTTTCAAAGTAACAATTAAAGAAGTTAAAACAAAAGTACTTCCAGAGCTTAACGATGATTTCGCTAAAGAAATTGACCCAGAAGTTGAAAGTTTAGATGCATTACGTGCAAAAATTAAATCTCAAACTGAAGAACAAAAGAAAACAGAAGCTGAAAGTGCTCTACGTGACGAGTTAGTTGAAAAAGCTGCTGAAAACACTGAAATCGAAATTCCAGAATCAATGATTCACAACGAAATCCACCGTATGATTGATGAATTTGGTCAACGTTTACAAATGCAAGGTATGACTCTTGATCTTTACTATCAATTCTCTGGTCAAGATGAAAATGCTTTACATGAGCAAATGCGTCCAGAAGCTGAAAACCGTGTACGTGTTTCTTTAACATTAGAAGCAATCGGAAAAGCTGAAAATATCGAAATTACTGAAGAAGATCTTAACGCAGAGTTAGAAAAAATGACTTCACAATTCGGTATGACAAAAGAACAAATCATCACTGCTTTAGGTGGCACAACTGAAATTCTTGAAAACGATATTCGTACTCAAAAAACAGTTGAATTCCTAGTTGAAAACGCAAAAATTTCATAATAAATATAATGAATGATTTCTGTTTATTTAGTAAAATAAAAATGAATATTTATATTTAAAATGTAGAACAAGGTACGATTAATAACGTACCTTGTTTTAACATACATATCGTTTTACACTGTTGCTAAAATAAAAGAAAGATTAGCAACAGTAAACAACTTATTTGATTATCTAGAGGGAATCTTGTAAGATTGTTGCTTGAATAGGGGTGAAGCAAATTGTTCAAATTTAATGATGAAAAAGGCAATTTAAAATGCTCTTTTTGTGGTAAACCACAAGAACAAGTGCGCAAATTAGTAGCCGGTCCAGGTGTCTATATTTGTGATGAATGTATAGAACTTTGCTCTGAAATTGTCGTAGAAGAATTGGGTGTGGAAGAAGAAATTGAACTTCAAGACATTCCAAAGCCGAAAGAGATATTAGCAATTTTAGACGAATATGTTATTGGACAAGAGCGTGCTAAAAAATCATTAGCAGTTGCTGTTTACAATCACTATAAACGAATTAATTCAAATAGTAAGATTGATGATGTTGAACTATCTAAATCGAATATTGTATTAATTGGACCTACTGGTAGTGGTAAAACTTTACTTGCCCAAACTCTAGCAAGAATATTAAACGTACCATTTGCAATTGCAGATGCAACTTCACTTACAGAAGCTGGTTATGTTGGGGAAGACGTTGAAAATATTTTATTAAAATTAATACAAGCTGCTGACTATGATATAGAACGCGCTGAAAAAGGCATTATTTATATCGACGAAATCGATAAAGTAGCTCGTAAATCCGAGAACCCTTCTATTACACGTGATGTTTCAGGTGAAGGTGTTCAACAAGCACTATTAAAAATTCTAGAAGGTACTGTAGCTAGTGTTCCTCCTCAAGGAGGTCGAAAGCACCCACATCAAGAATTTTTACAAATCGATACGACAAATATTTTATTTATAGTTGGTGGAGCTTTTGATGGAATCGAAAGTATCATTAAACGTCGTTTAGGTCAAAAAGTAATTGGCTTTGGTTCTGATCCAACAAAAGTTGAAGAAGAAACGAAATCCCTACTTTCTCAGCTAATTCCTGAGGATTTATTAAAATTCGGTTTAATTCCTGAATTTATTGGACGTTTACCTGTCCTTGCTTCATTAGAACAATTAGATGAAGAAGCATTAGTTCAAATTTTAACTGAACCTAAAAATGCATTGGTTAAGCAATATCAAAAAATGCTTGAAATAGACCAAGTTGAACTAGAATTTGAAGAAGATGCTCTGAAAGCTATTGCACAAGAAGCAATTGAAAGAAAAACTGGTGCACGTGGTTTAAGATCTATTATTGAGGCAACAATGCTTGAAATGATGTTTGAGCTTCCATCCCGTGAAGATATCGTGAAATGTATCGTGACGAAGGAAGCGATTTTAGAAAAAGAGCAGCCAAAATTAATACTTTCTGATGGAACTGAACTAAGCAATAATAAAACTTCTGCATAAATTATTATTAGTTCTTACTACAGATACAACAAAAGAGCTGGCTTCGAGATACGGATTCCCGTTAAAGTCGTAAGTCAGCTCTTTCTACAACTAAAAATATTGGTAAATGTTACATATCGCAAATATTATTCATTAATTAAAATAATAACCACATAATAACACTATATGAGGCTAGATCTTGTAAAGTAACGATAAATTACTATTTCAGACGCTGTAAATATTGTTATTTCTTTGTAAGTGAAATATAGTGATTTTTTCACATACTACAATGGCGGGTTGATTCGGATAAATTGGATGGAGGTGAATACCCGCATGGATAAAATGAAAGAGAATATCCCATTACTGCCTTTACGCGGATTATTGGTTTACCCTTCAATGGTTTTACATATTGATGTAGGTAGAGCGCGATCTGTAGCAGCTTTAGAACATGCAATGGTAAACGATAACCAAATCTTCTTAGCTACACAAAAAGATCTTCGAGTTGAACAACCAACACAAGAAGAACTTTATACAATTGGTACATTGGTTAATGTAAAACAAATGCTAAAGTTACCTAATGGGACGTTACGCATATTAGTTGAAGGCATTAGCCGTGCAAAAATTGTTAACTATGCTGAAGAAGAAGACTTTACGATAGTGGATCTTGAAATCCATGAGGATGAAGCAAAGAAAGATGCCGAAATTGAGGCATTAATGCGTACATTAATTAGTTACTTTGAAAAGTATGCTAAATCATCAAACAAGATTACAACTGAAACAATCGAATCAGTGATTGATATTGATGAACCGGGTAGACTTACTGATATTATTGCTTCGCATTTACCACTTAAAATTGCTGAAAAGCAAGAAATTTTAAGTATCTTTAATGTGAAAAAACGTTTAGATCATTTAATTATTCGTTTACACGATGAACAAGAAGTATTAAATCTTGAGAAGAAAATTAATTCAAAAGTCAAGCAGGCCATGGAGCGTACTCAAAAAGAGTATTACTTACGTGAGCAAATGAAAGCAATTCAATCTGAACTCGGCGATAAGGATGGTAAAAGCGGCGAAGTTGCAGATTTACGTAAGCGTGTCGAAGAATCAGGTATGCCTGAGTCAACTAAAAAGATCGCTCTAAAAGAATTAGACAGATATGAGAAATTGCCTGCTGCTAGTGCTGAGAGCGGTGTAAT